>CAUWEE010000001.1:0-26226 GCA_963557095.1 uncultured Helicobacter sp.
TGTAAAACCGCCTTTGAAATCAAAGTGAGTTTGCAAATGAAATCAAAGTGAGATAAGTTTTTGACTTTGATTTCAAGTGTAAAACCTCACACAATTTTGTTGATTACTCCACGCACTCTACCAAGAATTAAAACCTCATTTAAATCATATTTCAATGGAGCATAAAGAGTATTTAAAGAATGAAGCTCTATCGCTCCATCTCTTATAAAACATTGCTTGATGAATAATCCATCCAAAGAGTTGATTGCATAGATTTTTCCATCTTTGATTGTCGTGTCCTTTCTATCCAGCAAAGCAATACTTCCATCCATAATGAGTTCTTGCATAGAATCTCCCACCACAAAGATTGCCTCATTGCAATCTTTTATCCCCATAGTTCCGATCAAAAAATCATCCACAATCAAATCTTTACAAAGCACTCTCTCATTGATTCCACCAAACCCTGCAGAAGCATTGGCAGTATAGAGTTTTAGGATTTTGTATCTTTCACTTGCTTTTGCAAGCTCTTCTAGGCTTTGACCATAGAAAAAAAGATTGATAGAGATTTGTCTTCTTTGGAGAAAGTCCATAATGTTGGGATAAGGGATTCTGTTCTGAAATTTGGCTTGTGCTAGGGTATTGGGATGAAGATTAAGCTCTCTTGCCACATCCATATCTTTTGGGGCTTTAAGCCCTTCTGTTGAGAGAATGTCTTTGATGCGTTCTATGAGTTCTTTGCAGGTTTGCATACCATTTCCTTTTTAAGAAATGGTGGCATAGGAAAGTGGGGATGTATGTGAGGGGATGGTTTATCCCCTTCCTTTTTCTGCGATATTGATAACATATTCAAGAATGACACTCAGTGTATCAAATGCACTAGGATCTAAAACTATTTCATCGACTCCTTCATTTGGCGTGTAGTTTTTAGATCCGATAACCAATACCAAACTCTTAAGTCCTCTTAAAATAAGAGAGATTTCATCTAATCGATCTCTAAGTTCCACTTCCATTTATCCCTCCTTGATAATTTTTCTAATTGCAAATTCGCTCCTCTGCATCACTTTACAAATCTTAGAAATACTTTCTCCTCTTGCGTGAAGCGTTTTGATTTGCTCCTTTTCTCTTGGCTCTAACCAAGTGTTGTAGTGCAATGGCACTTCTCTTTCTCTATCCTCATATATATTTAAAAGCTTTCTCTGAAGCATTATGATTTCATCTTTGAGTCTTTCCTTTTCTCTGTCGAATACATCATCTATCTTTGTATATTTTCCTGTTTTTCGGATACTTGGAAGAACTTCGCTTACAACCCATTGGCGGAATGGTTTTGCTTTGGGTTTATTGCTTCGCATCAATACAAAATAAAGCTGTGGCTCTGTAATAAAAAGAGCTTGTTGTATGCGTCCTAAATTGTCTGCAATTGGATAGGTTTGGATTACACAAAAATTCTCATTTTGTATGGGGGGAATTTGATTCCCCCCATCGCCAAATTCTACCTTTATGGAATTTGCCACTTTATTTACAGAATCTAAATCCAAAATTTTGCATACATCACTCAAGCAAAATAAAGGATTTTCACTCTCTCCAAGTACTCTAATTTGTCCTAAATGATTTTCATAAAGTTTTACTTGCATTTGTGATCCTTTGTAATTTGTAATGCAATATAAACAAGCAACAAAACCTCGACAACTTCTATAATATCTTTTAGTATTTCCATTTTTCCTCCTTGGATATACTTAGCTTTGAGATGATTAAGCAGGGGCTAAGCCCCTCTCTTAAATCCAAGATTGAATAATCTTAGAGATAAGGTAGATGAGTGTGGTAACTCGGATTAAAAAATCTAGCTTTTTCATCTCCTAGCCCCTTTCTTTTTGATTTAAAACAAACTTTTAATTTGTTTTATGGGTATATTATAACATTTTTAATTTAAAAAATCTAATCTTTGCAAAGTTTTTATTTATTTTTCCCTATAATTACAAATAAAAAATTTAAGGTTTTGATTTGAGCTATGAAGATTTTGAAAAAGAGCTAGAGGCTATCAAACTAAGTAAAAAAGATTTTTCAGATAGTGTTGGAATGACTTATACAAGCGTAACAAATTGGAAGCAAAAAGGAGAGATTCCCGCTTGGGTATCTTCTTGGCTAGACAACTATAAAAAAGCTCAAACACTTCAAAAAATCACAGAAGCAATTAAACCTTTTGTTGCAAACTAAAATTCCTTACTCCCACTATGGAGTGATGATCTTTGGGGTGTTCTCCCCACTCCCTTTAAATTCCCCTTTTAAACTCCTCAAAATCACTTAAAATCTTGTCTTTATGCTTCACCCAATCACTCATGACTTGTTCGACTTGCTCTTTTGTGTGAGGGATGTATTGTTTTTCTTCCCCCTCTAGCCTCACTCTAAGTTTTCCACCTTTGTTAAGTGAGAGGATTTGCACTAGATTAGCCTGTTGCACCAAGTCGCTATCATAGATTCCATTCATTCCCAAAGCATTGGAGGAGAAACTTGAAAGCGCCTCTTGCACCTCTTGTTCTTTCGCACTTATGTTCTTCTCTTTTGTCTGCAAGACTCTAAAAACCTCTGGGATTTCTAGCTCTTCTATCTCTACAAAAGGTCTCCTTAACCTCTCATCACTCTTGCTCTCATAATAAGAATATATTCCATCAGCCCCCAAGCATTGTAAGGGCTCATTGTGCCTAGCTGTCATAATCTCGCTGTTTTTGAGTTTGTAATATTTCATTTTCTCTCCTTAGTTTTGAATTTGTGGAATCGCACAAGAAAACTTGAGCGAACAATTAGAATTAACTTTGCCAGAAGCATAGAAGTCTCCATCAATAATCAAGGCAATTCCACCAGCTGCACCACAATAGAATGGATAGACTTCAAATTGTTTGGCATTCTTGACATTTTCAGGAAGAAATACTTGTCTAAAAGCTCTCTCTTTTGAGCTTTCCACTCCAACACCTAGACCACCAGCAGCACTCCCATCATTCAAGCCAAAAGCGAAGATTTCTCTGCGTTTGTCATTGATCACAAAAAAACTTCTCCATACATTGGATTCAATATATCCTTCTTGGTTTTTAATAAGTCTCCATCCTGTGCCATCAAAAGTTTTGATTTTTCTCATAGGACTTGCGCCAATGCCTTGACTATCACCAAAACCACTGCTACCAATACCGCTCGCATAGAAAACCATATTGCCTTCCTCTTGTCTTAAGATGTAGCAAGACTCTCCATCAGTTTCAAATGTATCCCCATCTTGGAGCTCAAACTCCTCTCCATTGCTTGAAAATTTTGTAAAACTTTGTTTATCCGTCCTATCTGAAGATGTGATTTGGTTTCCTCCATTTCTTCCAGCCCCATAGAGTTTGTTATCTTGACTGCTCCAAAGCATAGAAAGCATATGCACAGTATCACCTGTGTAATATTTCCCAAATCTTATATCTCTAGGAATTTGAGAGAAGACTTTAGTTGGAGTATTAATTGCAAGACTTGCAGTTCCTCCAGCATATTGCTCAAAATATCCAACAGCATACACCCCATTAGTTTTTACAAAAAAAGTGGATCGCCAAATTGCATAAACATCCAACACATTCTCTTGAGATCTCGTCCAAGCATTTGTTTGTGTTCCATTGCCCAGTCCAAGACACTGACTATCATTTTTTCCAGCGACCCAAAGCTCCCTGTTCTCAAGCAATACAAAAGTGCTTGTACATGCATCTTGTCTTCCAATTGAGCAGACACAGACCTTTTTTACTCTGCTTTGGAAGTCTTGGGTGACTGGGATATAGTGATCCCAGGTCGCTCCTGTTCCTAATGCCCCATAGTTGCTCTTTCCCCAAGCAAAAAGATAGTTATCTAGGCTTCCTGTTACTCCTCCAACATCACTTTGACCAGCTTTTGGGCGCGCGTAAAAGCAGGTCACATCTGCCCAGAACATATCAAATTCAACATCATTAGGGAGAGGCTGTCGGACAAATTCCCCACTTGCTGCGGAGTTCCCAGCTACATTAGCTCCAGAGATTTTAAACCCTCGCACATATAAGCCTCCATATTTTGTGATTCGACCATCTTTCATCCATACCTCTTGATAGGCTTGCGCGTCAATTACTCTAAACCCTCCGCTAAGAGTTGAGAAAGTTTTTGTTTTTATGCCAAGAGGGTTATCGACTTGTTCTATAAGAGCTTGGAGCTCTTGCTTCTTCCCATCTGTAAATTCTTGCAGGTTTTCTGTATAGACAGAGGGATCAATTTTCTCTTTTGCAACCTCTCTTAAAACCTCATTAATTTCCACTAGCGTTTGTGCCACTTCTACTTCAATACTCATTTTAATCTCCTTTTCCTGTATAAATGATTTTTGTCTTAGCTCCTAAGACTTTAAACTCTTCTCCCCCTGCATTTAGTGCCTTTTTGAGTAGGGGATATTCCGCACTTTTTAAAACCGCAGGAAGCCTCACATATCCGCGAGGAGTTCGTCCGCCTCTAAACTCTCTCACTTCTCCTACCCTTTCATAGTTCTCTCTGTTTCTCCTCACCACCTCCCTCACGCTCAAAGCAAGAAGATAAGCTCTCATCACAGCTTCTTTAAGTCTCCCATTGCTTGCAATAATTTGGCTTTGTATTTCCTTTTTGGCATCCTCTTTGATTTTGTGAATTTCAGTAGAGAGTTTTTGAGCCTCACTATTGCATTCATTGAGGATCTCTTTCCCCATCTCTGAAACCATGGGATAAAACGAATTGGAGAATTCATTTGTTTTTTCAATAAAAGCATTAATCTCTTCTCCAAGCCTTGGCAAACTCTCCAAAAACTCATCAGCTCTCTCATCAAAGTGATCTGGCTCTTTGCTCGTGGGTGGCTTGGGCAAGGGAGAGATCTGTGCCTCAATGCTATTCCACAAAAACCCACTATCTACTTCTTGCTCCATTTTTCCTCCTTTTATTAGATTAATCCTTCAATCTCAAGATTGACAATGCTCTTGCTTTTAAGCTCCAATGGAACTTCCCAGCTTTTGAGCACTGCAAAGTTGATGAGGCTTTCATAAGTATTTGAGATGATAAACACCACGGGCTCACCCCTAATCCCTATGAGTTTATTGATTAGATGATCAAGTCTTTCATTATCAATCAAAATACTAAATTCATTGAGCTTCTTATAATGTCCCTTTGTGATACTTGTATAGCCATCTTCATCAGTTTCAATCTTGCTAAAATCACTTGCGCTAATGCTTCCAGCATACAGGCTTGCACCAAACTCCACTTCATTTCCACAAAATACACTGCCCACTTCAGCCACCCCTCCAGCATTCTCCAAAGTAAGAGTGAAGCTCACAGATTTTGTGAGCGTGCTTCGAGGATAATAAAGATGCTTCTGACAGATAAACTCTCCATAAAAATACTCTCTCCAAGATTTTGTGTTGCGATAGATTAGTTTGAAATCTTTTTGCTCAATAAGCTCCTGCGTGCGGGTGTTATAAACTTCCACCTTTGCGCTTTTTGCTGTAATGTTCCCTAAGTAAAGCCCCCCTCCACCACTAAAACTGATCTCTAAGCTTTCTTCTCTCTTGCTTGTAGTGTTGAGAAAAAAATCAAAACATGCTCTTGTGTTGTCGCTCCCCAAGCACTTCCAAGAGAGACTATCATTGAGCTCCACACCATTTACTTGACTTTGAGCTTCAAAAAGCAGATGCGCCTCACTTCTAACGATTTCTCCCTTTTGATAAGTCCTCCCCCTTTCCCATAGAGGAGCTTTTTCTTCTAGGTTAGAATGGAGCACAATCGTTTCTACTCGACTTAAAACCTTCATACTGCTCCTCCATAGCTCACCATCTCTTGAGCTTTGAGGATTTTTTGCAAAGTGCTCAAGATCTTAAGATTGGTTTTTGTTTCAATCTCCCCCCTTGTTTGCTTTGCTTCCTCTAGGGTTTTTGTTTTTTTAAGAAAGGGATCAAGAGCTTTAAGCTTTGTTTTTGTCTCTGCTTTAAGTGCCTCTTCAAATTTTTTGCTTGCCTCAGCACTCTTCATGAGCGCCTCACCCAAAGCGTTGATGAGAGAAATCGTATTTGGATCAAAGGCATTTTTAATCGCTTCTTCTCTAAAAGCTAGGAAATTATCTACATTGATACCACTCACCCCAAGAGCTTCTTGGATGCGATTCTCTTCTTTCTTTGTGAGCGTCTCTGTGTATTTGGCACTCCCTAGGGCATCCCCCCTAAAGTCATAGAGCCATTTTGTGTAGGTTTGCCCACTTTTGACAAAACCACTCATTCCCTCCATCACAGCTTCACCGACACTCTTATCGATGCTTTGAGCATAATCCCTCCACATCTTGCTCACCCCATCAAGAAGCGCCTTATCTTCACTCCCCATCACCGATTTAATCACTTGTCTGACGACGCTATCACTCATGGATTTGTAGTCTGAATATTTTCCAGCACTGATTACTAGCTCATCAACACTCCCCCCAATATCTGCAATCAAGTTTTCAAATCCTCTGAGCGTGTGTCTAAGCTTTGCAGTCGCATAAGCATTGGCATCGCTATAATCTGTCCAGTTTTTTTCTTTTTTGACTAGCCCCCAAAGATAACTTTTAGTCTCCTTTTTGTCCTCATAAGCCTTGGCATTTAGATAGTCTTTAGTCCCCCTTCCAAAAACTTCAATCCCGCTTCCTGTGGTTTCAAGCTTCTTCCCATAAAAACCACCGATGAGATTCCCCAATAAGCCTCCTCCAGCTCCACCGATGACTCCTCCTAGCATTTCAAAACCTGGGATAACACTCCCTACAATCGCTCCAACCCCAGATCCAACGATGCTTCCTATCTTCCCGCCTTTTTGTGCCCCCTTTGCATTTTCCTCAGGCATCAGTGAAGTGAGAATCCCACTGATCGCCTCACCAATCCCCATCCCAGCCAGTGCTCCACCCACTGCATTGCTTAGTGAGTTGGCAAATCCCTCTCCAAAAAGCCCATCAAGAGCCTTGCCTAGCCCTTCACTTGCTCCACCAATAGCAGTATCAAAGGCTTTATCCATAGCTTTAAGAGCCCTGCTATCTTCAAAGCTTTTGGCTAGACTTCTAGCAAGAGCTTGCGATGCGCTTTTTTGCAGATTTTTTGAAAAACCATTAAACCCATCTCCATTGAGAACATTGATAAAGTTCTCGCTCAAAGCCTGCGAGAAATACTCACCAAATCCGCTCTTAAGCCTTTGCTCTTCTTGCATATTTTCTAGGGTTTTTTGATGCTTCTTCTCCTCAAGCTCATAGAGCCTATTTGCATACTCCAAACTCATTTCCCCAAGCTCTATTTCCTTGCCCACTCTTGCATTGAGGTTTGCTATAGCCTTTTCATAGCGGATTTTTTCTAGCTCTATGCTTTTTGCAAGAGAAGCATTGGCAGTCGCGATCTCTTCTGCCCTTAGATCTAGCTCTGCGTTGATTTCTTTAAGAGCCTGTTTGCTCTCTAGGTCTTGGATGAGAAGATTTTGAGTGTTTAGGGCATCATTGAGACTAGCTCCTGCATCCACCCATTTTTGAGTTTTTTCAGCAATTTCTAGCAAGGCAAGGTTGTATTCACTCAAGCCCACCTTAGCCATTTCCGCATATGCCAAAGATGTATCTTTGATTACTTTGGGGTTGAGGATAGTTTCTTTGTTTTTTTGCTCTAAGACACTTTTTTGAGGAAGCATTTTAAGCCTATGCTCCAAATCTTGAATTTCCTTAAAAGCCTTAGAGTATTCTCCCAGCCATTCCTGCTCTCTAAATTTATTTAAAATCCCCCCTTCTTTTCTAGCTTTTTCTATCCCAGAACTTGCGACTTCTAGTCTCTTTTTGGCTTCTGCAAGTTTGTTTTCTAGTCCATCTTTATTGAGAGTATTGAGATTTTCTTGAGTTTCTTTGATGTAATCATTCCATCGACTCCAAGCCTCTATAACTAGAAAGAGTCCAGCAGTGGGGGCAAATCTTCCCAAAACCCCCAAAAGTCCCTTAAGTGCTATTTTTCCTCTATAAGCACTATTTCCCAATCGCTCCAAATTATCAATATATTTTAAAATCGGAGCACTCACATTAAGTGCTAGATTGAGTCCCTTTGTAGCTCCCCACACAAGAGCAACACTTCCACCAAGTCGAGCCAATACACCAAGAGATTCTAAAATTGCCTCCTGATTTTTTGAAATTGCCTCACTTGTGGCATTGATTGCATTTTTAATTCCCTCAAAATAAGGTTCAATCGCTTTTTTCTTAAGCTCATCTAGGGCATTGCTTAGATTGCTTACACTTGCCTCATAAGTATTTGCACTCCTGCTTGCATCTTGAGCAAAGCTTCCAAGTTTTTCGATGATGAGAGAATAGAGTTTCCCTTCAGCCTTTGCCTTACTCATAGCCTCCGTGCTAAGACCTAGAGAGTTAATAAATCTTCCAAAATCTGTTTGGGTTTGAGCAACTCCAGCTCCTAGGCTATCTAGCGTCATTTTCAAGCTATCCACACTTGCACCACTGACTTGTCCAGCATATGCAATCGCTTCCATAGCACTAATGGCTTCTTCCAAGCTCATATTTGAACCAGCAGTGCTATAGAAGCTTTTAAACATCTCACTCATATCTTTCATGGTGTAGATTGTTTTGAGATTGATGATATTGAGCTTTTTAATCGTCTCAAGAGAGAGTGCAAGAGAGGCATTCCACTTTGTGTTTGCATCGATTGCCTTGCCTTGAGCATCCACAGAGCTATGATTGAGTGAAATCAAGCTTGCCAAAGAGTTTTTAAGTTGCTCATTAGCACTTGCAAGATCCAGTGAGCTTTTAAGAGTTGCACCTAGACTTGCTCCAATTGCAGAAAATGCAAGATTCAAGCTTCCTAGGGCAAAAAATGTATTTTCAAAAGTTTGGTTTAAAGAATGCACGCTTTTTTGCGCCACGCTCACTTGATTATTAAGTGTTGTAACATTTGCATTTGCTTTCTTTAGAGTGCCATCTTTGACATTGAAGACAATATTGACAGCAAAATTTTCTTGCATTATAATCCTCTCATACCTTTAAAAGCGAGTGTGTAGATGTTTGAGTTCTTTGTCTTTTTTGTTATCGCTTTGGTTCTTGTAGTGCTTTTCAATCCGCGCCCAAGAGTCTCATCAGGCAAAACCAAAAAACCAAAGAAACTCACAATCCACATTCACACATCTCTTTACAAATCTCATAGACAAACAGTGGGCAAAGCCCATACTTCTCGCAAAAATCCTTAATGATCAAATAATCGCTCACTAGCTTTCCTCCCTCCCAAGCACTCTCACTTTTGAGTGATAAGCTCCAAGCCCTTGCAATAAGTATTTCTTCGCTATCGCTTAGCTCAAGTGGAATAGGAATTGTGCTTCCTCTTGCAAGAAGGATTCTTTGCCTTGCCCACTCTAGGAGTTTTTTCTCTTTCTCTCTCTTTCCTTGTTAAGCTCGACATTGAGACTTTCAAAGAAGCTCTCCACATTTCCATGCTCATAGAGGTCTTCTACAAACTCCAAAGCTCTCTCACCTTTGACATTTGCACTCAAAACCTCTGTCAGTGCTTCCAAATTCTCACTCACTCCTTTTGCTTCACTCATTTTTTGGATTTGATTCATATTGGGCTCAAAAAAAATAAGCTCAATTTCTTCTCCACTAGATAAAACCGCCTTAAAGGCAATGTTTGCTCTCTCTACTTTGAAAACCTTCATTCTCTCTCCTCCTCTTTGATATAGTGATCATAGATTCCCTCATCTGTTTTATTGAGTTTTGCTTCAAAGCTCACTTCTGCAAAATCATCGCCTACAAGATTAAGATCTCCATTGAGCTTGATACTTGCCTCATAAGCTACAAACATACTTTGTTTTCCACTCACAGGCACACCCTCAAAAATAAGCTTAGCTTTAAAGGTTGGAGAACTTCCTGCTTTAAGCTTAGAGAACACGATTGTCTTCCCGCTACTATTTGTTTCTCCATTTGGAAGCTTCTCTCCATTTGCAACTTCCACTCTCTCTACATCGCTTCCTAGTGCAAACTCCAAGATTTTTGCACTCATATTATTGATTGTTCCCTTTAGTGTGAAGGAATCATCAACAATCACTTCTTCAATCCTCTGCTTTGTCCCAAAAGCTCTAGTAAAAGCCTCTTTTGTTGCAGTTTCCCTACTCAAAGAAAGTGTTTGCACTCCCATATCCACTTTTTCAACTCCTCCAAGCTTTTGCATAAGTAGCTTCCCCCCACCCAAATACAATTCCACATCATTTGCCATTGCTTACTCCTTTAAAATCTTCTTCTCAAATAGTCTTAAAAATAACCTTGAAATCACTTCCCCTCCAAGCCATCCCACACCTCCACCAATTGCGACAGAAAGTGAGCTTGGAAGACCAAGATACATTGAACCTTCAAAAGCTAAAAAGCAAAGAAGCATTGAGCTTCCAATCCCTTGGATCACAAAAACTACAGCCTTAGCTCTTGTATCAATCTTCTGCTCCGTGATTGAACGAAGCACATACATTACTCCTGCAAAAATCCCCACAAACAACACGATGAAATAGAGTTTAAAGCTCTCTTTATCTCCCATTTAATTCTCCTTTACAAAATTTCAAATCACTCTCTAAGCCTTCAAGATAGATGAAGATCTCTCTAAGACTATCCATTAAATCATCTTTCCTAGGGCTTGGACGCAAACGCGTTTTTACCTCGCATGGAAGCGAGATGTTGATCACCTCCCTTTTGCTGGCACATCCACTAAGGAGGAGGATGAGAATAAAAGACATCAAGAATCGCATTCACTCCCTCCTTAAAAGATTGACAACTCCCATCATTTTGTTGGGTGATTTTGTATTTGGCGATGATTTTTTCCTCAATTTTTGGCTTTTCTCTTAAGTATGCTTTGAGTTTTAGCTCTTTTGCCTTAAGTTCAGCGCTCAAGGTTTCAAGTTCCACTTTTTTGAGTTGCAACTCAAAAGACATACTCTCATAAGCCTTTTTGTAATACAGAGCCAAAAAAAGCAAAGAAAGCATAATCGCCCCTAACACTCCAATCCCAATCTCTCTAAGCATTGAGCCAAGCCTGCACATCAAAACTTGGGCAATCTTTGTGCGGATCTAAGTCTCTATGCCCTAGCACTTCCGCCCCCTTAAATTCTGCAAGAAGTTTCCCAAGCAAGTTTTTAAGTGATTTCTCTTGCTCTTTGGTTTTTGTATCCCTTGCCTTGCCATTTTTATCCACTCCACCTACAAGACAGATTCCGATACTTTTGGCATTAAACCCCTTAGTGTGAGCTCCAATCTCCTCTAAAGCTCTTCCCTGTTGAATCTCCCCATCGCGTTTAATCACATAGTGATATCCACATCCCTTCCATCCTCGTTTTACGTGCCAAGCATCAATCTCACTCACTCCGATATTAGCTTCAGGTGCTGTGGCACTACAATGAATGATGATTTTTTCAATCTTTCTCATCTTTTACGCTCCTTTTAGTTCTACGCTTACGACAAACTCATACTCATGAAGCAATCCATTAAAACTGCTTCTTACTTCCTCTAAGCTCACCTTATTGGGAAGAGGCACATTTTCCAAAGTCAGAATCTCTTTGAGCTTAGTTTTGATCTCATCTACCTCTTTTAATCCTGTTTTGACCTCAATAGCATTGAAGAGAAAAAACAAGCTATAGCTCTGAATTTCCTTAAGACCTTGCACTCTCAAACCTTTGAAAAGCAAATATTTCCCACTTTCATTTGGCATCTCCTTGAGTTCCTTAGATTCTGTGCTTTTGCTCAACTCTTCAAAAACGCTAGAGATCATATTTGCTCCTTCTTTTTTTGCTCAAATAGTATGTCTTTCTCTTACTTCCAGCATTTGGAGCTTTTCTGACTACTTCCAAAGCCTGTTTATAAAGAAGCTCATCTTCTCCATTGAGCTCAATCTTGAGCAGTAGTTTTAGTCTCACTAAGGCGATATCAAGCAGGGCAAATACAGGCACTTCTTTTCCCTTAGACATTTCCTCTGCCTCATTTAAGGCATAATCCAAATACTCCTCCTTTGGAGGTTCAAGAAGAGAGGCTTCTGCCTTGATTTTCCATTGCTCTTTTAAGCTCAAGATTCTCTTCCTCCGAACTTGCAATACTCTCAACCAAACTCTCATACGCCACTAAAAGCTTATTTACTTGCTCTTGCAACGCTTCCACTTGCTCCCCCTCGTTTGTCTCAGCCTCTTCTTGAAGTCTTCTTGCTTTCTCCCTATTGTTCATCACGCATTCCCCTCGCTCTTATAGGCTAGTTGCCACATTCCATATCCTGCATTGTCTTCTGTATCCACCCCATAAAGAATCTCTTTGCTCATAAAATTCCGATCAGAATTCACCTTATCAAGGGCGACAAACTCAGGCTTTTTATTGACTTGCAAGATGAAGGGCTTAATACTTCTGCTTGTGTCGAAGAGATACCACGCCCTGTCATTGCTAAGATAATCACACACCAAAAGCTCACACATTCCATAAGTGATGTTGCTTAATCCATTTTCCAAGATTTGAGCCTTGAGGATTTTAAGCGCCACACTCTCTAGCTCTGGTGGGACGACCAAGAGGTTGGGGCGGATTCCTAGAGGAACTCCTTCAGAGCTGACCAAACTTCGCATTTCTTTTCTTGCTTCTAAGAAGGATTCTTGACTTAATGCCTTTGTGCCCTTATTGCTAAAAGCCTGACTTCCTACAGCATGATCCTCTGCAAAGAAGCTCTTTCCATCAAAACAGGCACTATTGGCTTCTAAGAGCTTAAAAATCATTTGATTGTAGTGTGTGCTCACAGACTCCGCCAAGCTTTGGATTTGAGGTTTGACAATCCCTAAATTGTCATAAATCAAATTGTCTCTATGCACCTTGATTGTAGCTTCCCAATCTTTTTTCTTGATGGTGTAGTTAAAAGCACTAAGCGCTTTAAGTGTTCTCTCTCCCACCCACTCTTTCATACTTGGAAGATCTGCAATCCAGGCATAATCAGTGACAATTGTGCTAGATTTCACCTCTAGTGAGATCTTCTTGTAATCTTCATTTTGTGCCACAAGGCTTTCATTAAAAACCTTGCTAAACCCTTTGCTCACATTTTCCATAAATGTTGCATCTAATTTATTTGCCATTTTTTCTCCTTAATCTAAATTTTCTAATCCCAAGCTTTGGGCGATCTTTTGCTCTACAGAAGTGTCGATTGAGTTTTTCTGTAATCCTTTCAAATCGCTATCTTTAAACACCTCTCTTGCTTCGATCTCACAGGCATTCAAAAACACATCCAAGGCTTCACCGCTAAGCCTCAATGCCTCTTCCTCTCTTTTTGGAAGCATCGCATTTGCTGACAAGGCATTTTTGACCTTAGTGCTTGTGAGTTTTTTCTCATACTCTTTGATGAGTTCTTCTTTTTCTTTTTTCAAAATCTCCACTTGCTCTCTAAGCTCTTCTTTTTCCTTTTTGAGCTCCTCATTTTCCTTTTTTAAAGCCTCTAAATCTTCTTTTGAATTAAGGCTTTTTTTCAAAAGATTTGGGTGATTGACTAGCCCCACGCTATGAATCTCTTTGACTACTCGTGTTTCGTTTTCAAAATTCACAACATATGCAGGTGAGAGGTAGCGATAGGCTTTATCTTTGACTAGCTCCTCTCCCTTCTTTGTAAGCTCCAAGCTTGCATAGATTCCATCACTCCTTACTTCTAAGCTATTAAGCGCAAACCACCCTACAGCCTCTCCTCCACAGTGATTTACATCAAGCATCAAATCCACTCCACCTTTTTTGGTAGCTTTAATCACTTCTTCACCATTGATACTAAAAACTCTTCCATCTCTTCCAACAACCTTTTCTCCCACTGGAGAGATTTTGATTTTGGAATCTTTATTGACCTCATTGAGTTCAATCAAAAAATCTCTACTCACTCTTGCTCCTTCATTTTTTAAATAAGCGGAAGGAATTCTAAAAGCCCTCAAAAGCCGAATTTTGCGAAGATTTCCTAAAAAAAGTGCAGATAGGCATTTAAAAATTTTGCTCTTAAATTTAAAGGGAGGAAAGCTTGAAGGCGACACAAACTCAAGAGATTAAAAATGCTTATTTAAGTGGAAAAGAAGTCAGTTCAATTTGCATGCTTTTTAACATCACTCGCTCCACCTTCTACTATCAAAAGAAAAAAGCCAGAGAAAACGGAGACGATTGGGATGGGGAACTTTTAAGAGAAAAAAGAGACGATGAAGAGATTAGGGCAAGCGAAGAATACTTTCTAGCTACTTTGATTGATTCCTTTGAAAAAGCATTGCAAGAAGATGGCAACCCCTCTTTAGAAAAACTAAACAAATACGCTCAAACCTATTGGAAACTCAAAGCTCCAAAAAACGATGATGAATTTAAACTTAAAGACAGATTGAGAGAAAAAGCAGAGGCTACAATCAAGAGTATTGCAAACCTAGCTTTAGAACTTCAAGAGAGTGAAGTCATAGAGTTTTTGAGCTCAAATCACGAGGAAATCATCAAGAGGGTTTTTAAATGAGTATTAAAACCCCCTTTAAAACCCCTTTAAATCCCTTCAAAATCGTTTTTAAATCATTGGGGGCTATATGGATAATCTAAAGGAGCTCAAAAGCTTTTTAAAAGCACTTCCTGCACTCAATGATAAAGACAAGGAAAAAAGAGTGCAAAAAGCTAAGCTAGACTTTAGATATTTTGTTCAAACCTATCTCTCTCACCATGTAAGCCCTACAGAGACTTCTCTTTTTAGAAACTACATCTACGATCATCTTGAGGATTTGTCTTTGAAATACAACAAGATTTTGATAGAGGCTTATAGAGGAGGAGCCAAAACGACACTGATCAGTCGCCTTTATTCTCTTTGGAAGCTTTTAAGAGGAGATAAACGCTATTTGATCATTATCAGTTCCACACTTGATCTAGCCAAAGAAAGCATTGAATTGCTCTCTATTGAGATTGAAGATAATGTGAGATTAAAAAATGATTTCTCTCTCACGCCTTTTATGAGTGCTACAAGTGAAGAGATGAGTTTTTGTGTGGATGGCACTCCTTGCAAAATCAAAGCCTTTGGAGCAGGAAAAAAGCTTAGAGGGACAAACTTCCTAAGCATCCGCCCTGATTTGATTATTTGTGATGATATTGAAAATGATGAGAATGTTGCAAGCGCAACTCAAAGAGACAAGCTTTATTCTTGGTTTAACAAAGCTGTTCTCAAGCTCCCTGCAAGAACTAATCCCACTTATAACATCATTGTTGTAGGCACGACACTGCATTATGATTCCTTGCTTAAAAGGATTGAGAAAAGAAGTGATTTTTTCTTCAAATCTTTCCCCTTGGTGATTAGCTTTCCAAGCAATCTAGATGAGCTAAGTCGTGAGACACTAAGCTCCTTTACTCCACTAGATTTAATCCTTGATGATCCCCATATCAAAAAGAGCGATGTGCTAAGCGATTATCTAGAAGATAAAAGCTCTTTTATGAGCGAGTTTCAAAATCAGCCATTAGACAAAGAGAATGCTCCTCTAAGCTCTTATAGCACTTATGAGATTCTGCCATCACTTATTGATTGCATCTATATTGGGATTGACCCCTCGCTGGGAAAAGCAAGAAGTGATTATTTTGCTCTAAGCTTTTTGCATTACTCCAAAGTCCAAAAGCTTTTCTTTTGGGAAGCTTATGGATTTAAAGTCGCTCCTGAGGGAATGATTGAAAAGATTATAGATCTTACGCTCAAAAAATTAAGTTTAAGCAAGAAGATTGTGATTGCTTGTGAGACTGTAGCTTTTCAAGAGTTTTTCAAAGACAGCCTCAAAAAGGCTTTCTATGAGAGAAATCTTATTCTCCCCATCATTGGTATCAAAAGCACGGCTCACAAAGAAGTTCGCCTAGATAGCCTCTCTCCACTTCTTTCAAGTCAAACCTTGCTTGTCGATCAAAAAAGCACTCTTTTACACGAAGAGCTTGAGACTTATCCAAAATGTGCTCACGATGATTTGCTTGATAGCGGAGACATTGCTTATCAAGCCTTTCTCCATCAAAAAATCGCAGATTACAAAAACGCAAAAATCTCCTCCAAACTCAAGGGGAGATTCCAATCCATCAAAGAAAGGTATAACTAAATGTTTGATTTTTTTAGAAAAAAGAATAAAAGAGCTTCAAAGGCACTCATTCTCAACCCCAATTCAAAAACCACACTAGGAGGCATCAATTACCCCCTTGTTAAACGAGCTCTCAAAGATGAAGATTTAAGTGCTTTTATTTCTATCTTTGATTATTTGTGTAGCACGGACACTCAGGTTTCAAGCGAGATCTATAAACGCAAAAGTGCTTTGAGTGCTCTCCCTCTTGTATGCACTTCAGAGGATAAAAATCAAGAGCAGTTTTTAGCTTCTCTTATGGGCAAGCACTCTTTTAGAAGATTTCTCTTTGATTGCTCTAGCTCCATTGCTTATGGATTTTCTGCCTTTATTTTGGGGTGGAACAAAGATGGAAATTTTGTTTATCCACGCCCTTTGCTCATCCCTCACTCCTATATCCAAGAAGAAAAAGGTGATTTGTTTATACTCAATTCAGGGGAAAAGATTTATCTCAAGGACAGAAGTGATGTGTGGGTGATTTATCACCCTACAGATAGCGGAGAGTTGCTTAAAAGTTCTTTGATGCACAAAATCTGTGTGATTGCTTCTCTTAAAGCTTCTGTGATTTCTAAAAATATGATCTTTTTTGATTCTCTCTCTATCCCACCTCTGATCATCAAATCAGAGGCAATGAATGATGAAGAGAGTGCAAAAGAGATTTTAGAGAGTGCCTTGGAGCTAAGAAGTAACGGCGTGGCGCTCTTTGCTCAAAATGATGTTGTTGATCTCTTAAATGGCAATGTGGATAAAGGAAGTTTTTTAGAGTTTATTCGCTACTGCGATGAGTGTATCTCAAAAGTGATTACAGGACAGGTTTTGGCAGGAAACTCTGTAGGCAATGGAACGCAAGCTCTAGGAAAAGTGCATGAGCAGATTAGGAGACAGATTCAAGAGCATGATGCAATGCTGTTGGGGGAGAGCGTGTTTGCACTTATGGAACTCACTTTAAGTCTCAATTTCTCAAGTGTTGCAAACTTCAGCTTTGGATTTGATATCAACACTGAAGTGGATGAAAAAACACAAAGTGAGGTTTATCTTAATCTCACTTCCATGGGATATGAAATCCCCATTGAGCATTTAGAGAGAACATTCAAGATTAAGGGATTAAAAAAATCTATCCCCGCCTCCTCTCTTAATCGCCTTTCTCCCTCAAATCTTGAGACAAACAAAAGAAAGCTCCCCATCCCCCTAGACAAACTCAAGCTTCCTACCCCTCAAGTCTTAGCTTCTCTGATTACTGAAAGTGAGAGCCTTGAGGAAGTGTATGAGAAGATTTTAGCCTCTTATAAGGGAGAGGCTTTAGAAGAGCTTGAGGAAGAATTAATGCGTTACCTCGCAACTGCCCAGATTAAAGGGGCGTTAAATGAGGCTTAAATGCTAGATTTTACAACTCCCCCCACGCGAGCCATTGCCTATCTCTTGAGCAAAAAGCCTCAAGTCATCAAAGACAAAGCCACCTTCAAACATCATCTTTCCCAAAAGGCTTTTACCATTAGTGGGATTACAAATATTGATCGCTTGAGCGCCTTTCAAAACTCTTTAGCTCTAGCAATGCTTAAGGGGCAGAGTTTTTCAGAATGGAAGAAGGCAAATGCCTCTTTGATAGAAGGCTGGGAAGGAGCAGATCCTAAAAGACTAAAAAGAATCTATGCCTACAATCTAAGACACGCCTACGCCCAAGGGAGAAAAATGGAGATGATGAGCCGTCCTGCAAAGAGCTTTGAGGGAGAAGAAGATGGGATAGAAGATGGATGGTATATCAGATTTTCTTGTGTGCTTGATTCTGCCACAAGACCCTCTCATCGTGCTTTGCATGGCACAATCTTACCTAGGAAGCACTCTTTTTGGAAGACCCACACCCCTCCGCTTGATTGGGGATGCCGATGCAGGATTGATATTTTTAGCTCCACTCAACTAGAGGAGAGAGGATGGACTCCATCCTCCACTCCACCCCTTGAGTGCATCAACAACCCCTTTGCTTTTTCTAGTGAGGAAGAAGAGCTAGCCCAAATCATCCACAGAAAGCTAGAAACCCACAAGCACAACAAAAACGCCACAGAAGCTCTCAAAGCAATGCAAGAGGAACTAGAGAGAAGAGAGAAGTGTTTTACAAACATCAGAAGATTATGGGATAGTGAAGAAAGAGAAAGTTTTAAGCTTTGCAAAATTCAAGGAAAAGCAAGCGAATTTTTTGGAGAAAAACCTCTTTTTATCTCTCAAGACACAATCCATCGCCACAAAAACAAGCACAAAGAGATTGATGCCTTTGATTATAGTTTGATTCCCTATATGTTAGAAAATATTGATTCTCTTTATACAGACCCCAAAGATGAGCGTTATCTTATTCTTATTAGCAAGAAGTTTGATCGCTTTTATCGCTTGGCTCTAAAACACATTAAGGATAAAAATGAAGTATGGGTAAGTTCGCTTTTAGCAAGTAACTCAATGGAAAGCTTAATAGGTTTTTTAAAAAATAAGAAGAAGATCTTATGAGGTGGGGAGCGGTGTATATCTCCCTCTTTCAGTGTGCGGTCGGGATATTTCCCCGCTACTCTGTCCTTGCCTGCTACACCTGCATTTCCAGTCGCATCCCTTATTTGGCACTGAACAGCGATTATACATAAAAAAGGAAAAAGATATGCAAGATTTAAACCACCTCAATGCCTTCTTACAAAACCTAAGCACCAAAGCGTCCAATCTCGCTCCCATTCTTTATCATACTCAAGATGCAATGTTTCAATTGAGTATGGATTCCTTTGACAAAGAAGCTGATGCCTTTGGCAATCCTTGGAAACCCACAAAATCACTCAAAAATCAAAAATTTGGCAGAAAGAAAATCCTCCAAGATAGCGGAGTGCTCAAAGAAAGCATAACAGCAAGGAACGATGGAGTAAATAAAGTAGCCATTGGAAGTAACCTAAGCTATGCTCCCATCCATCAATTTGGAGGCAAAGCAGGGAGGAGAGGTAAAAGCATCATTCCTGCTAGAGCCTATCTTCCAGTAAGCAAAGAAGGTAAAATTCCAGAGGATTTAAAGAGAAGCATCAAGCAGGCAATCAAGAAGCATTTTGGGTTTTAAGGGTTAAAAATCTTTCTTTAGCATAATCATAAATTTTTTGAGCCAAATCTTTCAAAACATCTTTCATTGTTTCTGATCCCTCAAGCATGTAGTTATATCTGACTTTTTCTAGCTCTTGTTTCTCTTTGTTTGCAAAAATAACCTCCACCTCAAGTCTTCCATCTGCTTTTGCCAAAGATCCAAGAAGCCATCTCGTAAAAGCGTTCCCTTCCCTATAAGAAAGGATAGAATACTGGATTTTTAGCTCTTCACCCAAAGAGAAACCATTTTTCAAAAACATGCCCTCTAATTCTTTTTTAAAAAATAGCTTTTCATCTTGTGGCATGAGTGCTGTATTTTTTGGTAAAACAGAAAGATTTTGAAATCTATTTCCAGAATAAGGTATTTCACTCAGCATAGAAATTTGTGGATTCAATCCACATCCCACAAAAAAGAATAAACTAACTATCAATAAAATCCATTTCATTTGAATCATCCTCCTTTTCTCCACCCCCTCACAATCTTCTCCACACTTCGGACACTTAGATTGTATTTGTGGGCTAAGAAAATCTTATTATAGCCATTATACTCTTTGAGGATTTGCTCTCTCACGCTTGGAATTACCTTGGGCACATAAATACTGATTCCCCCATACTTTTTGCAGATCTTCTCCCAACTCATTCCATTCTTATAACTCTCACAGATTTCTTTTAGTCTCTCGCTCATCTTTTCTCCCTTTTGATTTTTTCTAGTCCAACGATGATCTTTGTTTTCTCTTCATTGTTGCATTCTCTCAAGGAGCGTTTTTTGGTTTGTCGATAGATAAATTCATTTAAAATCCCCTTCATTCCTAGATCCTCGGCAAGCAAAAGTATCTTTCTATCCTGTCTTGTGCCTAGGAGCATCACTCGCCCCTTGATATTTTTAGTCCCTTCTTTGCTTCCATTCAAACACTCAATCAAGGAATGTAGCTCCTCTATCCCAAGAAGAGCTGAGCTCTCACACTCAAACCTCGCATACATATAATCCTCCCAAGCTCCAGCCTCCCTGATTTCTTTATATTTTGGATGAGTGTGGATTTTTGCAAGAAGTGCATTACGATAAATTCTTTGCTTTTGTGTCATTTTTTCTCCTTATATTTTCTGAGATAGTCTCAAAGATTGCCTTAAGTCTTGGATGAGTGCATCTACACTCAAAGCCCAAAGCCGCTCTCTCTTCATAGAACTCTTGTTTTTCTTCTTTGAAACTTCTCTCTTGATAGACTCGCACTTGGACTTGGATTTTTCTAAACACAGCGATCTTTTTAAGCTCTCTTTGCCTATATGCCTCTCTCAAATCTTCCATATACCTTTGCTCCCCCATTCTCCATTCTTGCAAAAAGGCAGGATGAGCAAAGTAGATATATAAAACCTCATTTTTAAGCAAAATCCCAGTGATGGGAAGTTTCACCACATCAAGCCATAGACTTCTTAAGGCATTGATTTGTGCAAGTTTCCCCCATACAGGATCTTTCATTCTCCATCCCCTTCACCACCAATAAGCCCCGTATTTATCGGATTGTGGTGAAGGTGGTGAAAGTGGTGATGCTCATCAATCAAACAAAACAACTTTTTATTTTTTTCCAATCGCGTCTCCCAAAATACCCCCTCAAATTCACCTAGCGTTTTTCTAGCCCACTGATGATCTTTTTCATACCCCAAAGCCAGCAAAATCTGACTTTGCGGGATTTCTTTATTGATAAGAACACTCTTAACACCTTTGACAAATTCCCTCTCCCTCTCATTCATTAAGACAATCTTCTCATCCACTTCATTGATTTGTAAAGTCAAAGGATTGATGTTTAAAGCAAGTTTCTCAAGACCCACACGCTCTTTTGTAGGAGTGATGAGGAGATTGAGCCCCTCTAGTCTGCTAAGCTCAAACATACAATCAGCGGAGTTGTGAATATGATTGCTTCCTTTGAAGTTTCTCCCATCTTTATTGCTATGATGGAGACACAAGATGCTCCCCCCAGCTTCCCTGATATTCATGAGTGCATTCATGAGCCCCATCGCCTTACTATCATTATCAATATCTGTGAAATTTCTCAGGCTATCTAGGATAAAAACAACCCCTTCATAAGCATTGCCCAAAGCTTTTTCTTCAATGGTTTTGATAAGCTCCATGGGCGTTGTGTTTGAAAGAGAGCTTCTGTGAATATAAGTCAGCTTAGAATCAATAAGCCCCTCAATATTGCGCTCTACTAGAACATTGAGCGGATTGTCTAGGTCGATATAAACAATCTTTTTCACCAATGCATTCTTTTTAAGCTCTTTTGCAAGCGCAAGGCTTAAGAAGCTTTTCCCACTCCCACCATTAGCATAGATGATTGTGATGAGTTTTTTGGGCAGAATCCCATCGATGAGAAACTCAATCTTCTCATGGAGTTTTGAAGGCTTAAGTTCATAATCTTCTAAAAAATCTAGCATTTTCTTTCCTTATTTTTGACTTCCCACAAACCCTTTAAAAGGCATTTCAATTCTTTTTCAATACCCTTTAAAAGATCCCCCTTTCACCCCCTCTTTATCCTTGGATTTCAAGACTTTCAATCTTTGGCTCGATTCTGAAATTGTCTTTCACCTCTCTTTTAAGCCCTAGTTTGACCAAAGTCCCCTCATCAAGCTCACACAAAGCCTCTTTATTGGGTTTCTCCTCATAAGTGATGCATTCCTTAAGCCCAAACTTCTTAATCGTGCCTAAGAGGGCTTCCACCTTGGTCTTCACTCTTGGCAAACTCACGCTTTTGCTCACGCGATAGCCAATGCTTCCATACACAAGCTCCTTGCTTCTTTTATCCACAAAATCCGCCTTATGCTCATTGCAAAACCCTTCAATGCACTGCTTAAGATAGTTTCGCTCACTCTCCAATCTACTCACATCATTCTTATGAGCCTCTTTAATCTCATTGCATTTGAGGGTTACTTCTCCCTCAATCTTTGTAATCTCTACTTCACACTCACAGATTCGCTTGAGCGCCACATCTACATCTTCATAATTTTTGATTTCCATCTTTTCTCCTTTTAATTTAATAGGGTGAGACCCAAATCTTTCGCAGCTTCTCTTTCTTTCTGCATTCCTTCACTCTTGTATGCACTTTTGACCTCATAAAAGCAATGACACTTAGAAAGAAGTGCTAAGCCATCTTTGAGTGCCTCTTCTCTCTGCTTCTCCTCGCAATACACCTTTGCAAGCAACAAAACAGGGGAGAGTGGGATATAACCCATCTCTTTGACTGCTCTGCATCCATTCTCTGCTAGATCTATCGCTCTCTGCCAAGCCTTAGGTGTGTAATTCTCAAGTTCCAAGATATTTTTGAGAGGACTTGCCACATAGCAAATCAGCTTAGAATCATCCATTTCTTCTCCTTTTTTATTTTTTTGGGAAAACCCCACAAAGACTGCACCCCACCTGCAATCTCTAGCGATCTTCCACATCCACTACAAAGCCCTTGTTTTCCCCTTTCTTGATGCAGATAAAGCCATCTTGCACCTCATACCACCTCGAGCTATATCCTGCATTTTTCCCCCGAATCACCCTCGCCCTTCTTCCAAATAACCAATCAAGTAGTTTTTTCATTTTTCCTCCTCTAAATAAGCGTTCATTCCCAAGGCTTGAGCTTCTTTGACGATCTCTTCACAACCATTTTTTTGAGCAAGCCTAAATTCCAAAACTTTTTCTCTAACAAATTGAGAAACCTCCTCTTGACTAACAATCAAAGTGCTTTTCAACACGATCCAACAAAGCCTCCCCTCTCTCCTTACAGCTATTCTCATAAAATCACCATATTCACTGCGTTTTTGATGATCTCACTCCCTAGGGGCTCTTTGTGAAGCTCTGCTAGTCTTTTGGCTCTCTTATAAAGCTTGCTACTTGATCTAAAATTCCCCAATGTGTAGGGATAGATCTCCTCGCAAAACACCGCTTCGCATTCTTCTCTATCTAGTCCCTTCATCTTGTATTTGCCCCCAATGCGACTATAAAGCTGTCTTAACTCTCCTTTTTTGCCCATAAGGTTACGCGTGAGGATCTCTGTCCCAAAAAGCACCAAAGGCACAGCACTAAAATCCCAAATCCTCCTCAAATCTTCCAATGCTCGGAGGGGCAAATGCTCCGCCTCATCAATCATGAGCACCACATCCGCATTTTTGAGATATTTGGAGATATTGCTTACGCTCTCATGCAGGTTTGATCCACCATTCACTCCAAATCTAGTGCAAAGCTCTTTTAAAAGCACGCTTGCTGTGGTGTGCAGTGTTGCTTCAATCAGCACAACATTAGGATGGCTTTTACTCCATTCTTTGGCAATTGTGCTTTTTCCACTCCCTGCCTCTCCTGTGATGATGGCGATCTCTCTGTTTTCAATCGCTTCAGCAATCACAAAATCACTCATTCTTTTATCTTTGCTTGGAAAAATCTCTTCCAGCTCCTTCTGCTCTCTTTTGCTAAAATTGCTCATGTAGAGCTTGATTTTTTGTGCAAGCTCTTCGCTTTTTCCAGCATACCTGTCTTTGAGAAAGAGCGAGATCGCACTTGCACTTACACCTAAAGCTCTGGCTAAGGAGGCTTGAGAGATATTCTCTTTGCTCATAAAAGCCTCTAGCTGGGCTCGAATCTGAGATAGCTCAATCGCTTCCATTACTAACTCCTTTTATTTTTCTAGGGTAAAACCCCAAGTGAAACCACCTCACCACTTTCTAGCTCCCTATTTTTGGGCTTGTGGTGATAGTGGTGAAAGTGGTGATCTCACTTAGAGCCTTAACAACAAGTTTTCAAAGAACCTGATTTTTTGCTGGGAAACCTAACCCAAGGCTTTAAGCCTTTTTAAGCACGCAAGCCTCCCAGCTATAGTCTTTTTTCTCTTTTGGAGTTTTTTGGGCATATCTCTCAAGATCTCCGCCCCTTTGTGCCTCTTTGAGTAACACTTCTCTCTCCATTACAGAATTCAGTGGCTTAAGCTTGGGAGAGTTGAGCTTCTTAGCACTCTGCTTGATCTTCTTCACACCCTCTAAGAATCCCTCTTCAATCTCTTTTCTTGAAGCTTCCACTCCTTTCTTAATTGCCCTTAGGCGTTTTTGATGCTCTCTTTTTGCGCTCTTAGCCATTTCAGCAATCATTGGATCATTTCCATCTTTGATAATGGCTTCTCCCAAGAAGTTCATTGACGGATCAAACACAAAGCTTTGGAAGAGGTTGTTGATGTTTTGAGTGATATACACAGAGGAGTAGTTGAACATCAAAGGATGCACCCACTTATATCCATCCATACTTACTCCCTCTTTGCCCACACTTCTCTTCATTGCAGGCAAGAGTTTGGCAGAGAGTTCATATTCGTGGATTGCCTCTGCTTTATGAGACTCTGCATTGAAAGCCTCAAGTGGAGAGCAAGCAAGACCTTCATCATAAGAATTCAGTAGCACTCCATCAACATAATCATCCAAGATCACATTGAGCTCGCTTAGCAAGTGCAAATCTCTAAGATGTGTTTTATGCCCCTTTGCCAGTCTTCTCTCTTTTCTATTGAAAAAAAACTCAATAGCTTGTCTTTGACTTACAGAGTGTCCGATATATCCCTTCATCCACTCCATGAGATGGTTTTGCAGAGTGCCAAAGCCCTTTTCTACAAAAGGCTTTTCCCATCCACTATAAGCCCTTGTTCTCTCATAAGTGATTCCTAGATTTAGGAGACACGCTTGCACATCTTTGCTCGTAAATGCCTTTCCATTATCCCCACGGATGACTTTGGGCTTACCAAACTTGCTGATGTATTTAGCAATCGCTCTTGCCACACCTAGCTTATTCTCACTCTCACAGATAAAAAAGCTTCTCACCTTTGAGTAAGTATCGATAAGTTGAATGAGAGTAAATCTCTTTTGCCACTCTCCCTCTACACTTACCCCTAGCACCTTTGCATACTCTCTTGCATCGATAATCAGATCCAAGCTCGTTCCATCAATCTCTACAATCTCATTGAGAGTTTTGCCTCGTCTTGCTTCACCCACAGCAGGAGCGAAACTTCCCGTTACTGCATCACTTCCTCTCTCTATGAGTTTCTTACTCATTGGGTTAGCTTTTAGCCACTCAAGCACATAGCGACGCAATACGCTATAGCTCACAGCCTCTCCTCTTTTGGAGTTAAAGACTTCAAAATCAAATTTCCCCTCTTTATGCAGTAGGATATGCAGTGCTCTATGCATAGAGTTGATATTCACCCCTCCCTTACTTGCTTTGATAAGAGAGATCACAAGCTCTTCACAGCCTAGCTTTACGATTTTATTTTCCCCACTTCGATTTTTCCCCCTTGAATCCCTCAAGGCTTCAAACCCTCCCTCTTTGTAAGCTCTCAGCCAAGCAAAAAGCTTGTTTTCACTTAGCTCAAAGCTATACTCTTCTTTTGCATTGAGGGCATAGATGAAGTCTTTGGCTCTGATCCCTCTTGCTTTGGCTCTCTCCCAGTCTTTAAGCACGCTTTGTTTTTCAAGCGCTAGCAGATAAGAGTGATCATAGATGTTGGGTTTGATTTGGCTATCAGAGTTTATCTCCACCACTTCAGAGTCACGCATTTTAGGGCTTGTGGTGAATGTGGTGGAAGTGGTGATTTTTGCACCACCACTTCCTCCATGCACCGCCTCTTTTGCCCTTGCACTCACTCCCCCGCCATTAAGTATTCCATTGAGTGCAACGCCTAACACCTCTCTCTCATAGAAGCTTTGGGCTTCTTCTTCGCTAGAAAATGGCTCATCCCAAATCTTGAGGACTTTGCCCATTCCACCAATACCTTTTTGATAAAAAAACACATAAAAATGTGCATTTAAAGTCAAAAATTTTTGTTGAGAGCTCTTGTGACGAATTGTTCTCTCTGATTTTTTTGTCTTCTGGGCAAACTCTCTACTACTAACCCAAGCCATCACTTTTCCCTACTTACTACTTCTTGCACTTTTGATGTTCTTCATAGAGCCTATCATACGCTTCAACAAGTGCTAGCATCCCAAGCTCTTCTAGCATCCTAGCCCCCTTTGCCTCCACTCCTTTTG
>CAUWEE010000002.1:0-19240 GCA_963557095.1 uncultured Helicobacter sp.
AGAGAGCCTTTGCGTCTTTTGCTGATGGATAGGGTGAGGATACATGAGACTTAGCACCTCATGCGTCTTGCCAGTATTCATCATAGTAATTTTCTGCCCCACTGCAATCTCCCCATCAATCACCCTCACAAGAGAGAGTGCCCCCAAGTAGTTATCAAACCACGAATCATAAATCAAAGCCTTAGTTGGAGCACTAGGATCTCCACTGGGGGCTGGAATCTTTTGGATAATCCCTTCAAGCAAAGCCTCAATTCCTATGCCACTTTTGGCACTCACACTAAAGGCCTCCGAGCAATCAAGTCCGATTGTGCTTTGAATATCCTCTTTTACACTTTCAGGATCGCTTGCGGGAAGATCGATTTTGTTAAGAACAGGGAGAATCTCTAGGTTATTTTCTAGAGCAATATAGACATTGGCAATGGTTTGAGCCTCCACACCCTGTGTGCTATCCACCACAAGCAAAGCCCCCTCACAGCTACTCAAACTCCTGCTTACTTCATAGCTAAAATCCACATGCCCAGGGGTATCAATCAGATTAAGAACATAAGATTGCCCCTTATAACGATAGTTTAGTCTTACAGATTGAGCCTTGATCGTGATCCCCCGCTCCTTTTCGATATCCATCGTATCCATCACTTGGCTTGTCATTTCTCTCTCACTGATTGCCCCACACTCTTGGATCAGACGATCTGCTAGCGTGCTTTTGCCATGATCGATATGAGCGATGATTGAAAAATTTCTAATGTGTTGCATCACAAAACCTAGTTATTAAAGATTAAAATCAAAATTTTACAATACTTGAAGGATTCCCAACTCCCTCATCCATCAAAAACTATAAACGCATAAAACCAAAGCTACAAATAAAACACAAAAGACGCAGAAGGGTTTTAACTCTTGGAAAAGAACAAAAAGCTTTCAAGCAACATAAAAAATAGTTCTTAAGATGGCGCTGCTCAATCCAATATGCACTTTCTAAAATCTTTGATGCTAAAAACTTATACTCAAGATCATCAACTTCTCGTGAATTCTTAATACAAAAGAGAAAAAACTCTATGTCTTCAACCTTTTTCCAAGAATTTTGTTGTGTAATTGAATCCCTTCTTATGCGATAAAAATATCCTAAACTAGCAATCCCACAATAATCTTTTGCAAGGGAGTATAAGAAGAGATTCATATAAACATCCTCAGCATTATTTGGATGATACCGCATAGCCTCCCATCTAATTTTGTCATGAGCAAGCATCACCAAATCTCTGCGATAAATTTTTCCCCACATAAAAAAATGTTCGATTCTTTTCCCAAGCTCATTTCCAATTGGCATTTTGGCAAGGGGTCTATTGCAAGGAAAGGCTTTTGCTTGAAAACCAATCACATCTCTTTTTGTTGTCTCCAAAAGCATCTTAAGTGTCTCTAAAATCCCCATCTCAAGCCTATCATCACCATCTAAATGCAAAAGATACTCTCCGCTTGATGCTCGCTCTCCAATTCTTCTTGAAAGGAAAAGTCCCATATTGTGGGGATTTTTGATGATTTTTATTTTATCGCTTGCAAATTCTTCAATGATTTTAAGACTGCGATCTGCACCACAGTCATCAACAATGATTATCTCAAAATCCTGACACCCCTGATTTAAACAAGAAGCAATACACTCATCAATATAAGATTCCACATTAAAAACAGGGACGATAATAGAAAAAAGCATTACACTCCCACAAAAACTTTCTCAAACAAAGCAAAAGCTTCCAAGATTGCATCATCCATATCTAAATAAGCATATTTCCCCAAACGCCCACAAAAATACACACCCTCTTCCTCTCTTGCAAGTTCCTTATAGCTCTCATAAAGCTTCTTTTGCTCTAGGCTAGGAATAGGGTAAGCCTGCACAAGTTCAGCACTGCCATCAAAGGCTTGGGGATATTCCATAGATAGGATTGTATGTTCAAATTTTGGATGAGGTAGAAAATGCTTGTATTCTGTAATACGCGTGAAATCAAATTGATTGGGATAATTTACAACAGCCCTATCTTGAAAGTGCTCTTGAGGCAAGCTAAGGAAATCAAACTTCACCCCACGATAATCCAGCTTCCCCAAAGCAAAATCAAAATACTCATCAATACCCCCACAATAAAAGATCCTCTTAGCAGTAATTTGCAAGTCTTTAAAATCCACTCCGAGTTTAAGTTTGATTTTTGGATGAGAAATCATCCTAGCCAAAAACTTTGTATATCCCTCAAGAGGAATCCCTTGATACTTATCAGCAAAATACCCCTCAGCCCTTCCAAAGACAAATGGCACTCTCCTAGCCACAGTCTCATCAAGCTCGCCAAGAGAAATACCCCATTGTTTTGCTGTGTAATTTTCAAAGACTTTGGAGTAAATAAAATCGCCCAATGCTTTTAACTCATCTACTTTTTGCAGTTCTAAAACACTAATCTTTTGTCCATAAGAAAAATGTTTGCTGAGTTTTTCTACATACAGATCAACCATAGATTGAGGGAATAATCTCTCTAGTGAAGTGAGGTTGAAAGGTAGAGGCACCTCAACCCCATCAATAAGACCAGAAACTCGATGTAAATAGGGATAAAACTTAGCAAAAGCATTGACATAGTTCCAAACCCTTGAATCCTCTGTGTGAAAAATATGAGGTCCATAGCGATGCACCCAAATCCCCTCACACTTCTCATCATAGAGATTTCCAGCAAGATGCTCTCTTCGATCGATGATTAGAACCTCTTCTTTGGCTTTGCGTGCAATCAACTCAGCCAAAACACAGCCACTTAGTCCTGCGCCGACAATAAGATTCATTGTTCTCCTAACCCCTTTGACAAAGCTTTAAGCCACTCCCTCCTAGTTGATCCAAGAGGAGCTACAATGTGATTAAAAACAAAGATGAGAGATTTTCTAATCCATTTTTTGCAAAATGATGCAAGAGGGCGATGATTGCCAATATAGTCCTGAAGAAGCTTGGGACGCTTATTTAAGAGAGTTTTTATCATCTCTCGTTTTTGATTTGACAAAATACACTCATCATCAATCCACAAACCTCCATAATGATGAACCAAACAAGTATTTTTACTCAAATACTCCAAGCTTGGCTTCATCCCATACTGCAAAGGAGAGAAAAAATCTAGTGGATAGATCTTCACTCCAGCTTTTATAGTTGGCTCTTTTAGACTAAGACTCCCTTTATTTCCCACGCCATTTTCCCAAAAGTAAAGACTACTCATATGAGGGCCGACAAGCATCTTTTTTCTCGCTACACTTAAGGCATCAAGATTTTCATAGAGCTTGCACATATAAGTTGCAATTTTTGAATCCTTTTTGCTTGCGAAAGAATGGCTTGTATATCCCCCCATTGGTGTCTCTATGCCAATGATAGCATCATAGTCTTGTGAGTTCTCCAATTCAGTGATAAGGGCATCAAAGCCTGCCCCATCATAGATCTCAATATCCGCATCCAGATAAATCCCTCCATATTCCTTGCAAACCCACCAACGAAAAAAATCACTCAAAAATACACCATCTCCAAGCTCAGTCATCTTCCTCGTCCAAGGATTGAGATCAAGAGGGAGATTGCTTGCATTCCAGAGCTTGATCTCATAATCAGGTAGAGCTTGCTTCCAAAGTTCCATATAAGGCAAATAAAGATCCTCTTCACTCCCCCCCCCCCCAAAGCCAAAAAAGATACGATGGATGGTTTTAAGATTCATTGTTTTAACTCCTTGTTTTGATTTTTTTCTACAACTTCTTCCATATACTCAAGCATTGCTCTAGCACACTTCTCCCAGCTAAACTCTTTTGCCCTCTGCAAGCCCTTTTGACTCAAATTCTCTCTCAAAGATGGAGAGCGATAAAGCTCAAGCATTGAACCTTGCAAAGCATCTTTGTCTTTCGGATCGATCAAAATCCCACTCTCTCCCACAATCTCAGGGATTGAAGTCGTATTAGAAGCAATCACAGGGCATCCGCATTGCATCGATTCCAAAACTGGCAAACCAAAACCCTCATAAAGAGAGAGATAAACACTGCACAAGCTATGTGAGAAAAGGTTTGCCAAATCCTCATCATCCACATAACCCACATGCAAAACCCTGCCTTTGGATTGCCTAAACCTCTCTTCAATCTTTCCTATAAACTCATTCCAATACCCCCCTCCAAGCACAAAAATTAGATCCTCTATACCCTCTTTTTCAAGAAGTTCAAGGAAGCTTTCGATAACAAAGAGAAGATTTTTTCTTGGCCCAAGAGTGCAAAGAGAAAAGATATATTGCTTTTCTTTAGGAATGCCATACTTCTCTCTTATTTCTTGATTTTTCCTTTCATTCTTATCTCTAAAGAACCTCTCACTTGCCCCTAGATGAGTTACTTTGATTTTTTGCTCATCCAAACGATCAGGAAAGAGATTTAAAAAATCTGCCTTTGTATAGTGAGAGTTTGCAAAGTAGTAGGCTTGGGTGCTGATTGATGAGACAACTTCAAATTTGAATGCGTCTAGATCATCTCCATCCTCTCGTAACATAGGGATTGCATCATGCAAAAGCGTAAAATTTGGCATCCTAAGCCTACTCCCTTGTGTGCGATAAGCAGAAAAAAAGACATGCTCTCCTCCCCCTACCTCATCACAAAGCTCCAATTGATCTTTAAAAAATCTAGTAAAACAAAGAGTTAAAAGAGTAATAAATCTGCAGGATAGATGAATCAATGGGTTTTTCCTATAGACATCAAGAAATAAACGAAGTCGATAGAGGCAAGAAAACCTTCTTGACCAATATCCTCTAGGCTCAATCCTTGGATAATGACTAAGCAAGGAATGATTTTTGACAATTGAGAAGGCCTTATAGTCTGTGTATAAAATAATCTCGTGAGATTTTTCAAACTCTCTAAGAAGAGAAAAAGCTGAGAAAAAAATCCCGCTCCTTGAGCCAAGTTTTGATTCGATGGGAAGCAGTGTCTGAGCATCAAAAATGATCTTCATTGGCTCTCCTTATCATCAGCCTCCAAATTTCATTTTGATCCATTCCAAGAAGAATCCCTATCAAAAATGAATATGTGGCAACAATCGCAAAATAGCTCAAAGACACATCCAAAAAAAGTTGAACTATTACACCCAAAATTGATAATGACAAAATAAAGTTTTGAAAATTCTTTCTTTTGATTCCCATAATCAACAAAGTCACAAAAGTAAAAAGATAAAAAACCCCTCCAATAATTCCCAGTTCATAAAAGGCTGACAAAAAACCATTGTGTATATGAGAATAAAATCTCAAATCCCCATAATTTTGTAGATAAGGAAGAGCTTTTGGTGAAAAGTTATTTGGCAAATTAAAATCATAAAAACGAGCAAAATATCCATGAGGAATAAATTTTTGCTTTTTAATCGCTTCGATGGCTGATTTACTCAAAGAAAGACGATAAAGAGCGCTTGATTCAAAACTAAAGCGAGAATCAAGCCTATCTCCACTATAAATAGAACAGCGATAAAAACTATTTCTATCAAAGCACACTTCATCAAATCGTCCCATTTCAGCAGGAGCATAACTCCATACAATCCCAACTTTCTCAATCATTGCTTTGAAATTAAATCTTGCATTTTGTTTTTCGCTCCACTCTAATAGCACCGCCCCTCCACCTACAAAAGCACAAAGTGTCAAAGCGATGGAGAGCTTCTTGTAAGGATACTTTGGATAGAACACAGCACACAAAATCATTGCCGCCACAGAGAGGATCGAAGCCCTTGTGCCATTGGCATAGAGTGCAAAAAGTGAAATAGCAATTAGACATAGAGAAAGAAATTTATAAGGTGTATAAATCAACATTGCCAAGGCAATTGACAAAGAGAATAAAAGGAAAATCGCATAAGGGATAATCGATTGATCTCCAATACCTACAGAGCGTGAATCTCCAGTCCATAGATGCACTCCAATTGTTGCGATTGAGTGCAAAAAGAAAATCCCAGCAGCTCCAATAAAAGCAAATTCTGCCTCCCCTTGTTTTAAGTGCTTAAAAACAAAATAAAACAAACAAGTAAGGAGCATGGGCAATAGTAAAAATTTGACAATCGCTTTGCTTGTCTGTCCAACATCAAAACAAAAAATCAGGGATACACAAGCCATCACCAAGACGCCAAAAGAAGTAAAAATCCACCATCTAATAGGATAAAACTCTTGGAGCATTTGATTTAATCTCAAAGGATGCTGACTTAGAAAAACCAATCCTCCGCAGACAATCAAAGACAATCCATAGCGAGCACTCCCAATTGCGCTTAAAAGAAAAGTCCCAAAAAGCATCAAAACTAAAGCAGGATAATTTCCACTTTTGACTTTATAGAAAAACCTCCAAGCATTCATTTGATTCCCCCAAAATACTCCAATCGCTTTTTGATCCCATAAAAGCAATAAGAACAGAAATAATAAAGACTAGAAAAAAAGGAGAGTTTTTCCACTTCGCGATAGACACGCCATTGGAGTTTGGCACTTTTAAATTTATTATAAGTATCACTACCCTTACGGATACGAATTGAGGCTAAACAAGGAAGCTGTAAGGGGGGGGGGGCAGAGAGATCCTCCACGCAATGAGCAAGCACACCAGTTTTTAAGATTTTAAGCCAAAGTTCATAATCATGACGCAAAGTCCCATTTGTAAGCTTGCCTAAGATCTGCGAATCATACATCGCCGTGGAATTACCAATCTCACAAGTCTCAAGCATAGCTTGATAATCAATGGATCGCCTTGGGCTAAATTGTCCTAGTCTATGTCCATCCTCATCAACCACCCAATATGCCGAATAAGAAAGAACAGTTTGCTTACTTTGCATAAAAGCAACTTGTTTTTCAAGCTTGTCTCTCTCCCAAAAATCATCGCTATCCAAAAAAGCAATATATCTCCCTCTAGCCTCTTGTAAAGCAAGATTTCTGACAAAATCTGGCCCCCTATTTTGTTCTAGAGCAAAAAGCTTGATCCTCTCATCACAATAAGTTCTAATAAGCTCTGCACTCCCATCACTGCTCCCATCATCCACAATCAAAAGTTCCCAATAAGGATAAGTCTGTGCCAAAACAGAATCAATAGCCAAAGCAATAAAAGCACGCGTATTAAAGCTAGGCATAATGATAGAAACACAATCCAAGGGATTTCCTTTTATTTAAGCAGATGAAAACAAGAATTATAACTCAATGATGGGAGAGCTAATTAGGAAAGATACTTTGCGGCTTGATGGAATTTTCAAGTAATAAACAAAGGTTTTGAAATACTTAAGCGAAATCTCTATGCTCCAAATTTTAAAATTTGTGTTTCTACAAATTTTATTGTGCTACACTCCCTCTCCTATGAACTCTTAACAATGGTATCCAAATCACACAGGAAAGGATTTGTATGCGTATTCTCTTTATATTTTCACTTTTCTTTGGAGCTTGTATTGCCAATGAGCCTAAGCTAAGCCCTGCACAAAAACTTGCAGATGTGCCAAGAGATCGCCCAATAGCCGTCCGCACTGCTACACAAGACACCCTTTGCTATATCCCTACCTTCTCCCTAGGAGCAGAGCAAAAGTCTTATATCGGACTCTTAAATTGTGCTGTTCAGGGGGCTCTAAAGGCACGCTATGATGTTTTTGGACGCATTGGATTTTATATCAATAACACTTGGCTATGCCTCACTGCACCCTATTCTGTAGCGGTGCAAGGGCGAGACAAAGATTATCTTTATCTCTCACCTTGCGTCATCAATACACGCCTTCAACAATGGAAAATCAAGGATGGCAAGTTTTACTCCCATGATGAATTTTATACGATCAAAGATGATGGCAGCTATCTCTATGCTGCACATAAGCTTAATGGGGATTTAAGAGAACACAAGCTTGATGCCTCTATGACAGAATGGGCAAACACCATAGCCAAGCCTGGCAATCTAAGTCTTATCACCGCTATTTCTTGGGACTTGGAGTATAAGGAAGGTAGGGAGACTTATTTCCTCTACAATAACGCTTCGCAAAAAAACACAACTCCACTCTTTTACAATCTTGTAAGCGGACATATAGCCCAATATGATGCCCTTAGTGGCACTCTTTATTGCATGTATTCAAGCACAGGCAAACAAGATTGGGATTGGGTGCATTGGGGCTTATGTAGCGACGACTTACCCCCAAAAGACAATAAGGCCTTTTTCAAGCCCATTCTGCTCTCAGATTCTGCTGTGGCTTTTGAAGATCAAGATGGCAATGTCCTACGCGTAACGCGTTATGGGACACATTGGGGTGTGCCCTATACTGCAAACAAGAGCTTTTTAAGCAAAGATACAGGCAATAGTCCCACTTCAAGCTTCAACATCACACATTCCTTGAATGATTGGCTGCGTTTTATCAATGCAAATATAGGCGAAAATCTGCCAAGCTGTCCAGCAAAGGGCTATGCTAATGCAGACCTTACATACAGCGCAATAGCTCCCCATAAACTTGATTTATCACCAGAGCTCTTGACACAAAACCCATTACTCCCTCCTGATTTCACCCTAAGCACAGCATGGATAGATCGCTTTTATGCAATTGCCACAACCTCCAATGATGAAGCCCTACCTGTTGGGGTTTGTGGAGCTTGTTTATTGCAAGCCTTCCAAGTTATTGCTGAGCTCATTCATGATCCGCATACACCTTTAAGCAGTGGAGGATATTTCTTTGACACTGGCTATCATCAAAACCCCTTTGTCTCTTTTAGGGCGAGAAACTCCCTTCTCCACGACACTCTACGAGATATAATCGCCTATTACAATTATAATGTCCGCACAGAGAGCGATTTATTTAGGCGTGCAGTAGATAGAACACAAGCAAGTGCAGTATCCCTGCTACCACAATACAATTGGAATCTATGGGGCACAGCAACAAATCAAGCAGGGATTGATGCCCTACTTGATCGGGTGCTAAATGCCCCTGTAGGATCTGTCTTTATCTTTACACTTGGTCGCTTTGACGATCAAACAAGACGCTTATCTGGACATGCCCTTGCAGCCCTGCGTTTAAGAGATGGGATAGTTGCCATCCCTGCAAATACTCCAAACCTAGCTCGCAGCTCTTTTGATCGCAGGCTTACCCCCTCAAGAACCCGTGATGATTTGCGAACAAATCTGACGCGTTTTGGTTCGAGATTTTTACAACTTGCAGCATTTGGAGTGATCGAGGCAAGAGGTTTTTATTTCAATCCTTTTTCCGCGCTTGTCTCTGTGCGAGACTGCAGCGGAGAAGGAGAGGATAGGCGAGGCAATGGACTTTTACCCTTGCCAGAGCTGATCAATCAGTGCATTAGCGGACGATGCGAATGGTAGCCTTTCTACCATTCTAGGCTACGTTCTACAAATTATCCATATATAGAGTTTCATAAAACTACACGAGAACCCAAATCCCAGCACAAAGCAAGAACTTGCCTATGCTAATTTTGATAAAAGATAGAGGAATGGGTTTAAGAGCTTGATGGATTGATTTGGATTAGAAAATTGAGATGAATTTAAAAGCCCTTTTGCAGAGTTCCTAAGGCACATAAAAAATCCAAGTGCTCTGCTGTATTCCTACCCTGAAGCGTTGCTCAAATTTTCTATTGCATAGGGCTGCAAAAGGAGATGCAATATTACAAGAATTCGCCTCAAAAATTCCGCAATTTCCTTTAATTTTCATATCAAGTTTTGTAGAATCCAAAGATTAAAATCCCGCACAAGAGAGAAGCTATGCCAAAACGAGATGATATCCACAATATTTTACTCATCGGTTCTGGTCCAATTATAATCGGACAGGCTTGTGAGTTTGATTATTCTGGCACGCAAGCTGCCAAAACCCTCAAAAACCTAGGCTACAAAGTCGTCCTAGTCAATTCCAATCCCGCCACGATTATGACAGATCCCGAGTTTGCTGAGCGCACCTATATTGAACCCATCTGTGAAGAAATCCTTGCAGACATCATCCAAAAAGAAAAAATCGATGCTATCTTGCCTACGATGGGAGGGCAAACTGCACTCAATATCGCCATGAGTATGCAAGAGAAAGGAATGCTTGAAGGGGTTAAATTCCTAGGAGCAAATCCAGAGGCAATCAAAAAAGGAGAAGATCGTCAAGCTTTCAAAGAAGCTATGCTTAAAATCGGGATGGATCTTCCCAAATCTCGCTATGCCTACAATGAGGAGGAAGCCCTAAATGCAGCCAAAGAAATTGGCTTTCCTCTCATTATCCGTGCAAGCTTTACTTTAGCTGGTGGAGGAAGTGGAGTAGCCTACAACATCGAAGAGTTCAAAGCTTTGGCAAAAAATGGCCTAGATGCTTCGCCAATCAACGAAATCCTCATTGAAGAATCCCTGCTAGGTTGGAAAGAATATGAAATGGAAGTTATCCGCGATCGCGCAGATAACTGCATTATCGTCTGCTCAATCGAAAACCTCGATCCTATGGGCGTGCATACAGGAGATTCTATCACTATCGCCCCTGCCCTCACCCTCACAGATAAGGAGTATCAAAGAATGCGCGATGCCTCTTTTGCAATTCTTAGAGAAATCGGCGTAGATACAGGAGGGAGCAATGTCCAATTTGCTATCAATCCCCAAAGTGGAAGAATGATTGTTATTGAAATGAATCCTAGAGTCTCTCGCTCCTCTGCTCTTGCAAGCAAGGCCACAGGCTACCCAATCGCCAAAGTCGCCACCCTCTTGGCAGTGGGCTTCACCCTTGATGAGATCAATAATGACATCACTGGCACGACGGCAAGCTTTGAGCCAAGTATCGATTACATCGTGACTAAGATTCCTCGCTTTACCTTTGAGAAATTCCCAACTGCCGACTCAACACTTACCACAAGCATGAAAAGTATCGGGGAAGTGATGGCTATTGGAGGGACTTTTTGCGAGAGTATCCAAAAAGCTCTTTGCTCTCTTGAAACAGGACTATTTGGTTTCAATTCTATCAGCAATGACTTAGAAAAAATCAAGCATGAAATCCGTCGTCCAAACGATTCGCGTCTGCTCTACATTGCTGATGGCTTTCGTCAAGGACTTAAGCTTGAAGAAATCCACAGCCTAAGCAAAATTGATCCTTGGTTTTTAAAACAAATCCAAAAAATCATAAGTTTTGAATCCCAAATCACACTCTCTATCCTCCAAGATGAACAGCTTATGAGAGAGATAAAAGCTCTAGGTTTTTCAGACGCTATGATTGCTCATCTTTTGAATAAAAATGAAGGAATTGAAATCACCCAAAGCGAAGTTTATCAAGCGCGCTGTGCCTTAGGAGTGAAGCAAGAGTATTTACAGGTGGATACCTGTGCAGCAGAATTTGCTTCATCTACCCCCTATCTCTACTCTTCTATCGGCAATTTCAAAGCCCTCTTCCCTAGCCCCAAAAGCCCCATTGATTCCAAAAAAGTTATGATTATTGGCGGAGGTCCCAATCGCATCGGACAGGGGATTGAATTTGACTACTGCTGTGTGCATGCTAGCTTTGCACTCAAAGATATGGGAATTGCAAGCATAATGTATAACTGCAACCCAGAAACAGTGAGCACAGACTATGATACCAGTGATGCGCTTTATTTCGAACCTATTGACTTTGAGCATGTCCGCTCTGTGATTGAGAGAGAAAATCCAGATGGAATCATTGTGCATTTTGGAGGACAAACTCCACTCAAACTTGCCAAAGAGCTCACACGCATTGGGGCTAAAATCATTGGAACAAGTGCCAAGGTGATCGATATCGCCGAAGATAGAGAAAAATTCTCACAATTTGTTGAAGAAAATAAGCTCAAACAACCCCAAAATGGAATTGCTTTCAACAAAGAAGAAGCTCATCGCATCGCAAGTCAAATCGGATTCCCTATCCTTGTGCGTCCTAGCTATGTTCTAGGAGGTAGGGCAATGCGTATCGTCTATAATGATGAGGAACTCAAAGCCTATATGGAAGAGGCAGTCAAAGTAAGTGAGAGCTCTCCAGTTTTGGTCGATAAATTCCTTGATCGAGCCATTGAGCTTGATGTTGATGCCATTAGTGATGGAGTGGATGTCTATATTGGTGGGATTATGCAGCACATTGAAGAAGCAGGGATTCATTCTGGCGATAGTGCCTCCTCCCTCCCTCCTTCAACCCTTAGCTCAGCAATGATAGAGCAGATTCAAAGCCTCACAGCCCAAATCGCTCTCAAACTTGGCGTGGTAGGACTAATGAATGTGCAGTATGCCATTTATCATGATGAAATTTACCTCATCGAAGTCAATCCAAGAGCTAGTCGCACCGTGCCCTTTGTAAGCAAGGCAACAGGAATGCCTCTAGCCAAAATTGCCACGCGCGTGATGTGGCAAGGCAATCTCAAAGAAGCACTTGAGTTTTATGATCATTTCAAAATGGTGATTTATCAAAATAATCTTTATCAACACAAGGCGCTCAAGCATATCGCCATCAAAGAATCTGTTTTTCCTTTCAATAAACTCAATGGTGCAGATGTGCTTTTGGGGCCAGAAATGAAAAGCACAGGGGAAGTTATGGGGATTAGTCAAAGCTTTGGAGTAAGTTTTGCAAAAAGTCAAATCGCTTGCAAAAATACCCTACCCACAAAAGGCAAGATCTTCATCTCTCTCCAAGAGCTTGATAAGCCCTTTGCTCCTCAACTTGCTCGAAACTTCATTGCTCTAGGATTTAGTATCTGTGCCACAGCAGGAACACATCAGGTTATCAGCGAGGATGGCTTGGACTGCGAACTTGTATTAAAAGTGAGTGAAGGACGCCCAAATATCCAAGATCTCATTGCAAATCATGAGGTTGCAATGGTCATCAATAGCAGCGATGACAAGAGCAATAAAACAGACACTAAGCTTTTAAGAGAACAGGTTTTAAAATCTTTTGTTCCCTACTTTACGACGATTCAAGAAGCCAAAGCTGCCTGCAGTGCGATTGAAGAAATTAGCTCTCAAAGTCCATATAAAGCTCGTGCGATTCAAGATTTCTTAAAAGACTAAATGCGCTCTATGCTCTTTTTGGCTCAAACTGACACTACGATTGGTTTTCTCTCCAAAGATAGAGAAAAAATCAATCAAGCAAAGCAAAGAGATAATCAAAAAACCCTCCTTGAAGTCTCTTCCTTGAAGTGCCTTAAGGATTTTGTGCGCGTGCCTCAAAAACACAAAAACCTCATCAGACGAAGTTCTAAGACTACTTTCATCTATCCCAATGGCAAAGCCATAAGAGTGATCAAAGATCCTCTTCATTTGCGCTTTTTGACCCCATTTCAATGGCTTTATTCCTCAAGTGCAAATCTCACCAAAGAGCAGTATAATCCCTCCTTTGCCTTTGAAAAAGCAGAGGTAGTCATCCAAGACAAAAGAGGCTTGTTCCAAGCACAGGCTTCTAAAATCCTTAGGCTCAATAGGCATGCACAAAAAAGGATTCGCTAATGCGCTTAGATCAATTTCTAAATAGCACCAACATTCTCAAGCGTCGCAGTCTTGCTCAAGATATGTGCAATAATCAAGCTGTGCTCCTTAATGGCAAAGTTGCCAAAAGCGCCAAAGAAGTTAAAGTTGGCGATGTGATTACGCTCATCTTTTTGGATAGTCAAGAAGACTATACTATCCTTGCTCTTCCTTCAACAAAAACTATCCCAAAGTCTCAAAGTCATCTTTATTTTCTTAAGGGAAAAATACAAAAGGAAAATAATGATTGAAACTCTGCAAAAATATAGTGCTAGTGGAAATGATTTTTTGATCAGCTCCATCCACTCTGAACCCCAATACCCACTCCACAAACTTGCTAAACTTCTCTGCAATCGCTTTGAGGGAATTGGAGCTGATGGATTAGTCATTCTCAAACCCCATACTCAATACGCTTATGAATGGGAGTTTTACAATAGCGATGGCTCAAAAGCCAAAATGTGTGGAAATGCGAGTCGCTGTGTAGGGCTTTATGCCTTTTTGCACTCCCTTGCACCCAAGAAGCATACTTTCTTAAGTGGGGCTGGCGAGATTGGCATTGAAATCCTTAGCTCTAATTACCCCTATAAGGTTTTAAGTCATTTAGGGGCATATCGCCTCTTAAAAGAATACAATGAAGAAGGGCAGAAATGGCTACTCTTAGATACTGGAGTGCCTCACCTCACTACAGTTCTTCCTGACAAAGAAAGCTTTGAGAGTTTTTCTGTGGAAAAAATGAAGACACTGCGTTTTTTGCACAATGCCAATGTTAATATTGCCTATGCAGACAGGGATCACTATTGGATCAAAACTTATGAAAGAGGGGTTGAGGGCATCACCCTAGCTTGTGGCACAGGAATGGCAAGTCTTGTCGCCTTTTTAAAAGAAAATCAAAAGTTGCAGGCAAATTCTGTCTCTATCATTCCCCCCATTAAAGAGAGCTTAGAATTTTTCATCCACAATAAGAAGCTCTCTTTCCAAGGAGAAGTCAAAAAAATTGCTACTTGTCAGCTTAGCTTACAAGATTACGGAGTGAAATTATGAAAGAACAAATCATTATCACCGGCGCACGAGAGAATAATCTCAAAAATATCAACCTTAGCCTCCCCAAAAACAAGCTCATTGTCTTCACTGGACTAAGCGGAAGTGGAAAAAGCACGCTTGCCTTTGACACGCTTTATGCAGAAGGACAAAGACGCTATATTGAATCGCTCTCAAGCTATGCAAGGCAATTTTTAGATAAGGTGGGCAAACCCAATGTTGAAAAGATCGAAGGCCTCACCCCTGCCATTGCGATTGATCAAAAAACCACCTCCAAAAATCCTCGCTCCACTGTGGGCACAATCACAGAGATCTATGACTACCTCCGTCTGCTTTATGCAAGAGTAGGCAAACAGCACTGCCATCTCTGCGGGAAGCCCATCTCTTATATGACCCAAACAGACATCATCCAACAAGTTCTCTCCTTGCCCACAGATTCTAAACTCATCATCCTAGCCCCACTTATTAAAGACAAAAAAGGAAGCTTTGCTGACAAGCTTGAATCTCTCCGCCAAAAGGGGATTTTGCGTGCCTATATCGATGGAGTAATGGTGCGACTAGATGAAGAAATCACACTAAGCAAAACCAAAAAACACACCATTAAAGCCGTCATTGATCGCGTAAGTCTCAATGAAGAAAACAAAACTCGCATTGCACAAGGAATTGAAAAAGCCCTTAGAGAATCTTTTGGGGAAGTTGAGATTGAAGTTGAAGGAAAGATTTTGCATTTTTCAGAGCATTTTGCTTGCTTTGATTGCAAAGTTAGCTTTGAACCCCTTGAACCCCTAGCCTTTTCCTTTAACTCTCCCAAAGGGGCTTGTGAAGATTGCGGAGGATTGGGGATGAAATATAGCCTTGATCTCAAAAAAATCCTCAATCGCTCTGCTCCACTCAATCAAGGGGGAATCAAGTTTATCTTTGGCTTCAATCGAAGCTATTACAATCATCTCTTTGAAGCCTTTTGCAAAAGTCAAAAGATTAAGCTCACTCAAAGCTTTGATGAACTCAAAGAGCATCAGCAAAATGCCTTACTTTATGGAAGCTCTGAAGAAGTAGAATTTGAATGGAGGGGAAGCAAGCTCTCTCGCCCCTGGAATGGAATCTTAAAGATTGCTTATGACTTATTTAAAGATGAAAAAGATTTGGCAGATTTTATGAGTGAAAAAACCTGTCCAAGCTGTGAGGGTTACCGCTTAAAACCCCAAAGTTTAGCTGTGCAAGTTGCAGAGAAAAAAATCTCACAGATTCTCACTATGCCCCTGCAAGAATGCTATGAATTTTTTATTGAAGAGAAAAATTTTTCTTACCTCAATCCCCAAGAGCAAATCATCACAGCACCTATCCTCAAAGAAATCAGGGAGCGCTTATTTTTCCTCTATGATGTGGGATTGGGTTATTTAACTTTGGGGCGTGATGCACGAACAATTAGTGGAGGAGAAAGTCAGAGGATTCGTATCGCTTCTCAAATTGGTAGCGGCCTTACTGGAGTGATGTATGTGCTAGATGAGCCAAGCATTGGATTGCACGAGAGAGATACGCTCAAACTTATTAAAACTCTTAGAAATCTACAAGAGAAGGGAAACACTGTCATCGTTGTCGAACACGACAAGGAAACAATTTTACAAGCAGATTTTGTCGTAGATATTGGACCTGGTGCAGGTGTGAATGGTGGAGAAGTCGTCTTTGCAGGGACTGTGGCTGAACTCCTTGAGCAAAACACCCTCACAGCCCAATACCTCAATGGCAAAAAACAAATCTCCTATCCCCATCATCGCAAACAAGAGAAGTTTTTAGAAATTGAGGGGGTCAATATCAATAACATCAAAAACCTAAGTGTAAAAATCCCTCTCTCAAATTTTGTCTGCATCACAGGGGTGAGTGGGAGCGGAAAAAGCTCTCTTATCCTCCAAACTCTCCTCCCTGTCGCTCAAGAGATACTCAATCACAGCAAGAAGATTCAAAAATATGATGGAGTAAGTATTCTAGGCTTAGAGCATTTAGATAAAGTCATCTATTTGGATCAAAGCCCAATCGGACGCACCCCAAGAAGTAATCCTGCAACCTATACGGGGGTGATGGATGATATTCGTGCCTTGTTTGCAGAAGTCAAGGAAGCAAAAGTGCGAGGTTATAATATTGGGCGTTTTAGTTTCAATGTTAAAGGCGGAAGATGTGAGAAATGCCAAGGTGAAGGAGAGATAAAGATCGAAATGCACTTCTTACCCGATGTGATGGTGAAATGTGATAGCTGTCAAGGATTACGATACAACGCCCAAACACTTGAAATTCAATACAAAAACAAATCCATTGCCGATGTGCTTAATATGAGCGTTGAAGATGCTTTAAATTTCTTTCAAAAAGTTCCAAAAATTGCTCAAAAACTCCAAACTCTTCAAGATGTAGGACTAGGCTACATCACGCTAGGACAAAATGCCACAACCCTTAGTGGTGGAGAAGCTCAAAGAATAAAGCTTGCCAAAGAACTCAGCCGCAAGGATACAGGCAAAACGCTTTATATTCTTGATGAACCCACAACAGGACTTCATTTTGCTGATGTGGATCGGCTTACAAAAGTGTTGCACCATCTTGTTTCTTTGGGAAATTCTGCCATTGTGATTGAACACAATCTAGATATGATCAAAAACGCTGATTACATTATCGACATTGGTCCTGAGGGAGGGGACAAAGGAGGTAAAGTGCTAGATTTTGGAACTGTAGAAGAAGTGGCTAAAAATGCAGACAAAACTAGAAGCTATACTGCAAAATTTTTGGCGCAAGAGCTGGGGATCAAAAATGCCTAAAATCTTCTTGCTCCTTCTTTGTCTATGCAACTTGACTCTTGCAAGAATCAATCCCTATCTTAAGCCCAACAATCCTGACTTTGCCATCAATAATCCCTATCTTGACAAAAAGAAAAACCATGTAACAAGCACACATGGAAAACCTGTCCCAAAATATCAGCAACTCCCCCCAATTACAGCCAAAAAACCCAAACCCCCAACAGCAAAAAAACCAAGAAACATTATTGATGATGATGGAAATATCGTTCAAGAAAAAATCGAGGATCCAAAACCCAAAACTCCTCAAGAATTAGAGCTAAGAGATGCTCAACTTCGATGCTATGCTCAAGATGGAGCTTGGTGTTGGAAAGTGGGTATATTTTATCTTGAAGGAAAGTTTGTCAAACAAGATTATGATCTTGCTTTTGAGGCTTTTGAAGCAGGCTGTTTGAAAAAAAATGGAGGCTCTTGTTATAGCATGGGTTTTATGTATGAGTTTGGAAGAGGAGACATTCCCTATGATCGCAAAAAGGCTTTAGATCTCTATCTCAAATCCTGCAATTATGGCTACCAAACTGGATGCGATGCTTACCGCAAGCTCAAGTGACCCTTCAGATTTTCCACTCTTTTGCATATTGAAGCAAGACACTCAAAAGCTGATGGGGGTAGCTCTGCCAATATTGCCTATCACAAACAAGTATCAAGCGTTTTTTTACTCTTGAAATTGCAACATTTAAAGCCTGAAGTGCCAAAGGATTAGTGGAATCTGTGAGATGATAATTTAGAGCAACAGGTGAAAAAATAATATTGTCAAACTCCTGTCCCTGCGAACCATGAATGGTAAAAACCTTCTCATAGCTCACTCCATTTTGAATCAACAATTGCCGCTGTTTGACAAAAGGCGTGATAATGGCATAATCTGCCCCAAAAGAATAAAGGGAGCTTTTAATTGCCTCAACCTCTTTTGCTTGTGTGTGATTTGGATGAATCTCTCCTCTTAGATTCTTAGCTCCAAATTTCGCACAATCAAGCACATAGATTTCACTCCCCCTCTCCTCGCCCCTCAAGCCATTATGATAAATAAACTCATCTAAAATTCTTGCAAGATTATCTCCATAGCGATAGGTTCGTCGAAGTATGGCTGTTTTTGTGTATTGCAAATTCAATCTTTTTTGAGATAAAACCCCCTCTTTTTCTTCAAAAAAACTCTCCAAAAACAAGGCTGAGAGATTCCAAAGTCTTGCTTCTGGCTTTTGGGCTAGCTCTTTTGGAGGCATTTCACAGACAGGCATTAGCTGCTTGTGATCGCCTAACATACTTAAGGGTGCAGGATTGGCACACAGTGCGCAAACCTTAATCAGAGGGGCAAAGCCACATTCATCCAAAAACAAATGATCAAACTTGATTTTTAAGCCCTCATATTTTTTGATAAAGCCATCAAGAGTCATTGCCACAACACGCGCTTGTTCCAAACGCTCCTTTTGACTTCCATAAGCAAACAAGGATAATTGCTTCTTATTCAATGCTCCTGTATCACAACTTTCTGGATAAAAAGCCAAAAACTCTGCACTTGGCACCCCAAGCCTCAAAAAAAGATCCCTAGCCAAACCTAGCTCATCAGCTTTTTTGATTACATTCTTTAAGGCAAGCTCAAGAGCATTGTTAGTAGGTGCAATTAAGGCAACTTTTTTGTCTTCTTGAATCAAAAACAAAAGAGATTCAAAAAGCACTTTTTGAGTTTTTCCGCTCCCTGGAACACCCCAAACATAAGTCAAACTTGAAGAAAAAATAGTCTTCATCGCCTTAATTTGCTCATCGCTTAAGCGCTCTTTTGGGATTTTTTCTTCAGGCAAAACACAGGGTTTCTGTGAAGGCAAAGCAGGCAGATGATGCTTAAAAAACCCCTCTACATTCTTCACTAAAAACTTCAAATCACTCAAAAGCTCAAACTCTTTGAAATCTTTTGTGGAAATTAAAAACTCCAAAATCAAAATCTG
>CAUWEE010000003.1:0-14906 GCA_963557095.1 uncultured Helicobacter sp.
AAGCCTTGGCAAGAAAAACCTCATCAAATCCATCTTTGAAAATCTCAATAAAAGACCTGCCATAGAGCTCAAGCAGATGCATTCCACAGGCAAAGATTTTGTAGTCCATCTTGGGATGGTCTTTGACTTTTTGGATAAGAGGTTTGATCTTGCCCCAGTCTGCTCGAGTTCCACTAAGAAAGGCGATTTTTTTCACTCAATCATCTCCCAACTCAAATGCGTATCATTGGGAATATCGCATTTTGCTCTCTTGCCCAAGATCTCTTCATAGAATTTTGCTTTGATTTCTCCAGTCCCTGGGCGTTTGACCCAAAGATTGCTTGAGTTAAAAATCTCTCCTTTTGCAATAGGAGTGATGCTCACACAGGTAGCAAAAGCAAAATCAATAGTAACTTGCTCCTCTTTGGCGGCTTTTTTCTCCCCTCCCCTCATTGCAAAAATTTCAGTAGCACTCAAGATGAGATCCTTACATTCCTCTTCATCCATAGAACAGATGACATCAGGGCCACTGCGTCCTTTGTGATCGACAAAATGTCGCTCAACAATACTTGCACCCAAAGCAATAGCACTTTTGCAGGCATTATTATTGAGGCTATGATCACTTAGTCCGATAGGAATATGAGGGAATTCTCTCATTAGCTCTTGCATTGCTCCTAGTCGGATAAGCTGTGGGGGTGTGGGGTAGAGGTTGGTCGTGTGCAGTAGGGCATAGGGGATTTTATAGTCCTCAAGGATTTGAGCAGTTTGCTTCACACTTAAGAGATCATTCATCCCTGTAGAGACGATCATTGGCTTACCAAAGCTTGCAATGTGCTTGATAAGAGGGAGGTTATTCATCTCTCCTGATCCGATTTTGTAAGCTCCTACTCCCATTCGCTCTAGGCGATCTGCTCCAGCCCTTGAAAAAGGCGTGGAGAGGAAAATCATTCCCTTGCTTTCCACATAGTCTTTGAGCTCCCACTCTTCCTCTTCACTCAAGGCACATTCGCTCATAATTTCATAGATGCTTTTGTTGCTATTGCCAGGGATGACTTTTTTGGCCCAAGAGCTCATTTCATCCTTGATGATGTGGGTTTGATGCTTGAGGACTTCTACTCCTGCCCTGTGTGCGCTATCAACCATTTCTTTGGCGATTTGGAGATCTCCATTGTGATTGATGCCAAGTTCAGCAATAACCAAAGGAGGATGATCTTTGCCAATTTGACGATTTTGGATTTGAAAAACATTTATCAACTCTTTATCCTTGCAATCATTTTTAATCCATGAAGTATATATGATGGACAAAGCCTTGTTTGTATTTTTTGTGAGATTAGTTACAATTAAAAGCTTAATGCAAAAAAAGAAAATGACAGGAGGACTTATGGAAAGTATTGTGAATCTGCTTAGTCAGTTCAATTCCTTTGCTTATGGCTATTATTTAGTTATTTTGCTCATTTTGGTGAGCGTTTATTATAGTTTTAAGCTTAAATTTGTGCAGGTTAGTATGCTCAAAGAAGGTTTCCGTGTCATTGCAGAAAAACCCGATGGCAAAAATGATGCCCTGAGTTCTTTTCAGGCTTTGGCTATTTCTGTCGCCTCGCGTGTAGGGATTGGCAACATTGCAGGGATTGCTATTGCTGTTGCCGTAGGTGGAGCGGGTTCTGTATTTTGGATGTGGGTGATGGCCTTTTTTGGCGGAGCAAGTGCCTTTGCTGAGAGCACCTTAGCTCAGATTTATAAGAGTCACGATGGAGATGGATTTAAGGGAGGTCCTGCTTACTATATCCAAAAGGCCCTCAATCAGCATTGGTTTGGAGCCTTGTTTGCCATCACACTTATTTTGACTTATGCTTTTGGTTTTAATGGTTTGCAGTCTTATACGATGACTTCAGCTTTTGGAGTGTATTATCCTGATCCAAGTAGCTTTGAGGGGAGTTCTTGGACTGTTATTATCGGGCTTCTCTCTTCCTTGATTGCAACTCTTTTGTTTTTTGGAAAAAGCACTTTAATTGGGAAAATCAATGCTTATGTGGTGCCAGTTATGGCTTTGTTTTATATTGCTTTGGCTTTGATTGTAACTTTGATGAATCGTCCCCTTCTTCCCTCTGTGCTTGCAGATATTTTTGAAAAAGCTTTTGATTTTCAGGCAATTTTTGGAGGCTTTGCAGGAAGTGCTGTGGTCATAGGGATCAAAAGAGGGCTTTTTGCCACTGAAGCAGGAATGGGTTCAGCTCCAAATGCCGCAGCTTCTGCTCATACAACTCACCCTGTCAAGCAAGGATTGGTTCAGGCTATTAGTGTTTTGATTGGTGTTTTGATCTGTTCGAGCACTGCTTTTTTGGTGCTTTTTTCGCAAGCTTATGTTGAAGGAGGCAGCACTGCTTTGCCTCTAGTGCAAAAGGCGATGGAAGAATATTTTGGATCTTGGGGCTTGCATTTTGTGAGCGTAGCTGTTGTGTGCTTTGCTATCACCTCTCTTTTGGGGAATTATTATTATGCACAGGCAAATATTAAATATCTCACTGATTCTAAGCTCGTGATGAAGGCTTTTAATGTGTTGGCTGTGGCAGCAGTATTTGTCGGATCTCAAATGAATCTTGTGCTTGCTTGGGAATTGGCAGATGTTTTGATGGCTGTTATGGCGACATTGAATATCATTGCGATTTTCTTCCTCTCTGATGTTGTTAAAACTGCTTTGAATGACTATTTGGATCAAAAGAGGGCAGGGCTTGATCCTAAGTTTAGTGCCACAAAACTAGGGATCAAAAACGCGGAATGCTGGGAGTAGAAAGTTTGAGATAGGGAGAGATGAATGCGCTACAAGATTTTTTGTGATGAGAGCAATCATCTCAAATATAAAAACAACCCTACACTCTCATCAAGCGTTATGGTCCTAGGGGCCATACGCATCCCTTCTGAATATATGCCTTTTGTTAATAGGCACATTAAATACTTGAAGCATAAACACAGGCATCACAAAGAGCTAAAATGGACAAAACTCATCGCTTCCCAAAGAGCTTTTTATGATGAGCTGATTGATTTCTTTTTTGACAATCCCAATTTGCGATTCCAAGCCCTTGTTGTCCCAAACAAACAAGAACTTGAACACGATAAATATAATCAGGGAAATGAGGATATTTTTTATCGCGCTATAGAGAATCTGCTAGATGAAGAAAATGAATTTAGAATTTATTTGGACTACCAAGACACAAGATGTGCTACTCGACTAGAAGAGCTAGAGAAAATTCTGTGCCATAAACACAAACAAATCAAATGTTTTATTGTAAGGTCACACGAGTCTTGTCTTATCCAATTGGTAGATCTTTTGATTGGAGCAATTGCTTATAAAGCAAGGGATGATATTGACCATACGAGCGAAATCAAAAACTATATTGTCCAAAAATTGGAACAAAAATCTGGCATCAAGTTAGAGATAGGGACACCACCTTGGGAAACAAAATTTAATATTTTTAAAATTCAACTCGGAAAGAATCAATAGTGCTTCCTGAATTGTTAGATTTTTCTGGGTGCGGCTGTTTAGGTGATAAAATTGATTTAGCCTATGCAGTGTTTAAAAAGGATTTTTTGGACACCCCGTGTTTTTTGAACAATATTTTTATTGATGTTAGAAATCAACAAAAAACCTCAGTTGAAGGCAGAGAAGTAGAAGAAGTGTTTTGGCATATTGTTAGTCGGAAAAACAACAATAAAAGGCAGTTTGATGTATTGCGAGCAGAACGCATAGCTTGGATCAAAACAATCTTTTTAAATCATAATAATAACTTGGTCAAATTGTTTTATTTTTATGAAAAAGTAAAAAAGATCAGATTGTATTTGTGGTTGTATCAAAATGATTTTGTCGTTATTTTGGAAAAAATCACTACTTCAAACAGGGCGGCTTTTATTGTGACTAGTTTTTATGTCGATAATCAAAAAAAGAGAGCTGATTTTCAAAAAAGGTATCAGGATTACCAAAATGGAAGCGATTTAAGACTGCATGGTTGTGAGTGGTTTTGAAGAGTTTGGTGGAGGATTGCGGCACCTCCAAGCCACCTCTTTCTACCAACGGTAGTTGAGCAGGGGAAATATAGCGTTTTTTTATTTTTTTTGCAAATTTTTATATAAAGGAAAATGGATGAAACCTCTTGTTATCGCTGGAAATGGACCTAGCTTAGCTCAGATTGATTATTCACGCCTTCCGGAGGACTTTGAGCTTTTCCGTTGCAATCAATTTTATTTTGAACCAAAATATTTTTTGGGCAAAAAAATTAAGGGAGTGTTTTTCAATCCCCCTGTCCTAAAAGAACAGTTTTTTACTCTGCATCATCTTAGGCAGAGGGGTGAGTATGAGGTGGAAGATGTATATTGCAATATCACAATGGGTGCTTGGGATCGCGCATGGTCTAATGGAGTGTCAAAAAACTTGGAAGCTGATTTGAGATATGACTATCCAAGTGTAAAAAACACTTATCCCTATCTTGAGAAGATGCAAGATTTCAATACTTTGCATAAGTTTTTTGCACTGTATTATGAGAAGCGATTTACCTCTGGGATTGTGATGCTTGTGACAGCATTGGCACAGGGTTATACTGAGATTTATCTCACGGGTATTGACTTTTATGAGGGGAGCAAGGCTTATGCCTTTGATTTTGATGGAGATCGTTTGGTCAATCAGCGTATTCCCGATTTCATCGAGCTTCATGAGCATGGGGTAAAAGATCCTGTGCATAGTAAAGAGGTGGATGTAGAGGCCATCAAACTTGCCCTTTCACTTGAAGGTGTCAAACTTTATGCTCTTTCTCCCTCAAGTCCTTTGTCTAGACTTATTCCTCTTGCTCCAAACCTTGGGGGGAGTTTTGATCTTGTCTCCAAACCCAAGGGCTTTATGTGCGATTTTGTAGACTACCCCCCCCCCTACAATAACTCTTCTCAAGCAGACTGTAAGCCCTTTAAGACAAAAATTTTTGACTTGTTTAAAGACTAAGATATGCGAGCGCCTAAAACCATGATGTTCTTGGCTCTAAGCAAGTCTTAGTCTACTTTAAATGATTTAATTTGGGTAATCTAATAGGTATAGGCAAATTTCACTCCAAGATTGAGTGGGTTGCCTGAGGTATAGGCCTTGCCCTGCCCATCCCAAAGGACGCTGGTAGCATAACGGGAATTGGTAAGGTTTTGTGCAAAGAGGCTAAGCTCATAGTGCTTGAAAAGTTCATAGATGAGGCTTAGATTCCAAATTGCAAAGGGTTTTTGTATCAAGTCCTGCTCACGATTAAAATCATCTAAATAATAAGCAGTAGAGAATGTGAGCAAATTGGCAAGTGTGAGTTTGTGATCTTGTTTTTGCAAGAGCAAGAAGTCAAGCCCTGCTGTGAAGCTTAGCAGAGGAGAGAAGCGGGTTCTAAGCCCTCTTACATCATACTTGCTCTTATTCCCTCCTATGACAAGATAACCCGCATTTTTGGAATCATTGGCAAAGCCCGAATATCCCATATTGGCATTGATAAAGCCATTGAAGAAATTCCCTGCATAAGATAGCTCCATATCAAGTCCAAAGGCATAGGAGTTTCCAATGTTTGCAATGCTCTTGTTGTAGCCCTCTCCGACATAGGCTTGGGTATCTGTCCTTAGGATTCCATAAAGAGAGTTGTTGAATTTAAGGGCAGAATTTAAAAAAGAGGAGTGATGCCCAAGCTCCAAAGAATAAACTTGCTCTTGTTTGTAGGGCTTGGTATCCGTATCTGCAAAGGGGAATTTTGAGAATCCGCCAGGTTTGGTGGAGTTGGAGACTTGCAAGAAGAGCTTGTGATGGGGATTGAAATGATAGGAGATATTCAGCCTTGGATTGAAGGAATGAAAAAGGGAAAAATCTGTGTAGGGCTGCATTGTGGGCATCATTGGGGGTAGTGGAGTGTCAATAAAGGAATGGTAGAGCTGATAACGCAAGCCGATATTAAAGGACCAATTTTTGTAGGGGATATAAGCATCACCATAGAGCGCAAAGGTATTGACTTTCTCTTTTGCTCTCCAAGTGCCATTGTAGTAGAGGGGTCCTGTGGAAGGCTCTGCACTCCCTGTGGGAACATTATCCATTCCATTATCTAGCGTGAAAAATTTATAATAAGCCCCAAAGATACTCTCAATCCCTTTGGAATAGCTTGTGTGCAGCTTGAGCTCTTGGATGAATTGGAGTGTGTTGTAGTAATATCCATCTTTTTTGTTGTCTATCACAAAAATCCCAGGGTAGCTATTGGCAAGCGTGTCTGTTTTTTGAAAGGCGCTTACAGAGCTTAGGGTGGAATCAGGAAGAAAATATTCCATTTTGATAGCAGCATTGTGAGTCTGAAGATAGGCAAAGGGGGATTTATTGAAGATTTTGTTTTGCACTCCAGCTTGATAGTCCTCATATTTTCCAATCTGCTCCCCGCTTTCAAAACTCAAAGAATCAAGTTGAGACTTGGAGAGATAAAAATCCTTGTGTGTCAGACTATAGTGATAGTTGTAATGGGCAGAGAGAAGGAAGGTTTCTGCGGGGAGATAATACAAGCTTGCTCCAGCAAGGATGCTATCCCCGCCATTGAGCATTTTTTTGCTTTGAGGATCTTTGAGGAATCCATTATCTCTGATATAGCGGACATTTGCCTTGCCCCAGAGCTTGTTGGGTAGAAGATTCCAGCCAATATATGCATTGAAATCCTCTTGTAAAAAAGAAGCACTCACAGAGGCTTTTGCATAGTTTCCTTGAAGCGGGTTTTTGCTTTGGATTTCAATCAAACCTAAGGGGGCATTCTCACCATAGAAAAGCCCTTCAGCTCCATTGACTAGGCGCACAGATTCCACATCGCCTAAGCTTTGGATCATAAAATTTGGGCTTTGGGGGACACCATCAACATAGAGGCCAAGCACATAGGAATAATAATCTGGTCCTGTGATTCCTCGCAGGGTGATCATAGGGAAAGTATCGCTTCCTTGTGGATAAATCTTGAGATTGGGAAAGAAGGAGTTGAGGTTGGAGGTGGAGGTGGCAAAGTTTTTTTCCAAAGCCTCGCCTTCAATGCGTTGAGATTTTTGGGTGCTTTGTGCCTTTGTGCGATAGATGGGGGATTTGACTTCTACTTGGGGTAGATCTAAATCTTCACTTGCAAGAAGAGATAGAGCTAGGGTGCTCATAAAGATTTTTGCTTTCATAACTTGTCCTTTTATAAAATGACAAGTGAGGGAGGAAGAAGATTCTAGCGTTCCCGACGCTGGCATTATCCAGATCCGGTTCGGTCTAAGCTCACAGCTTACTCTCAGCCTATTTATAGGCTCCCGTCACTTGAGATTTTAATTTTAACAAGATTTGTTTTTGGAGAACTTGCATTTGAAAAAAGATGAGTAAAAAAGTTTAAATTCTCATTTTTTATAATATAATGGGAATTCAAATTTATTCAAAAAGGAGTAGCAAATGTTATCAAAAGTAGTTATTGAAAAACTTAATGAGCAAATCAATAAAGAAATGTATTCTGCAAACTTGTATTTAAGTATGAGTTCTTGGTGCTATGCACAAGGCTTTGATGGAGCTGGAGACTTTTTGTTTGCTCACGCTGATGAAGAGAGCGCTCATGCCAAAAGGCTTATCACCTATCTAAACGAAACAAGCTCCAAAGTCGAGCTCAACGCTATCCAGAAGCCATTGCAAGAGTTTTCTTCATTGCTTGATGTTTTTGAAAAGACTTATGCACATGAGGTAGAAATCACAGCTTCAATCAATGAGCTTGTGGATTTCACACTTTCTTGCAAAGATTATCCTACATTCAATTTCTTGCAGTGGTATGTAAGTGAGCAGCATGAAGAAGAGGCGCTCTTTAGAGGGATTGCAGACAAGCTCAAAATGGTGAGCGACACTGGAAACGGCCTTTACTTAGTGGATCAATATATTAAGGGTTTGGCTAAGAAATAACAAACCCATCAATAAAAAGGGGTGGTGGTGGGGGGTGTTTATAAGGATTCTTTATAGATAGCTTTTGTGGTGAAATCCTCATCTTTTACAATTCTGATTGAGCATTTTCTTAATCTCTTCAAAAATTTTTTCAAAATTCGCCTGTTCTCTTTCAAAAAGCTTAACTTGTGGGGTTTTGATCATCTTAGAATCCAAGCTTTGTTGTGCAAACCTTAGAACCTCTTGAGCACTTTTGGCATGCTGCATCAAGCCATTTTCAAGCAGATAAATATCATGAAACAAAAAAAGTGAGCGTGTAGAGATGGTTGGAATCCCAAGATAGCAGCTCTCTAAATTCATCGTCCCTCCTCCACCAATGAGTAGATCAATATAGGGATAAAACTCATTAGGAGGGAGTTTCTCCTCTAGGATGAAGAGATTTTTGAGACTGCCAAATTCTTTTTTGAGATTCTCACTTTCATAGCGTGGCATTAAGACAAGATTGGCTTGAAGTTTGGAGGATAGAAGTCTAATGCTCTCATAAATGATGGGCAATTTTTCTTTGACATAGTGGGCTTTGTATTCCTCTTCGCGCACAAGGATTGTGGGCAGGGAGCGATCCATCCCTAAGCTCTCCCTAAAATCTGCTCCAGCTTTGAGATCTTTGAGCCAAAGGGCAACATCAATAAAGTCATAAGAGATGAGGTTTTTCTCCTCAATTCCCATTGAGGTATAGCAAATCTTTGGCACGACAAAGGGATGGAAGATGAGGCTTGAGAGTGGCAAAGTAAGGCGAGAGAGAAGGGTGATAGAACTTAGGGAGAAGGAGTGTCCAGCAAGGGGGGTATCGGCAAAATTGATAACAGGGATTCCTAAGCCATAAGCTGTCTGCACTCCTTCCACACTTGCCCCAGTGATGAAGACTCTAGGTATCTCTCCTAATTCTTCAAAAAGAGACAAAAAGCCCTGTTCTCTTTGTAGTCTTGCTTGGAATTTGCCTAGTTTTGTGCCCCCGCCATAGCCTCCAACTTTGCGAGCTTTGATTTCAAAGAGTTCCAAGAGATTGAGGCATTCACTATAGCCCTCACTCTCTCTTGTGGTGATGAGTAGGGAATCAAGGCTTTTGAGCAAGGGGATAAGATCTTTAAAAAAAAGGACATATTTGGGATCAGTGATATCAAGCCAAATCATTTATTCTCCTAATAGTTGCGCAATCAAAGAGAGAATTTTAGCTTTGTTATGAGAGAGATTAAGGCTTTGGCTTGCACGATGGGCATTTTGCTTGAACTCTTGCACCTGTTTCAAATCAAGGGTATTGAGAATCTCAATGAGGCTTTTGGTTTGGAAATCTTTGGCGCAGAGACCAAAATGAAAGGATTCAATGATGGGTTTCAAAGAGGGGAGAGGGGTGCTAATGACCCCTAGTCTAGCTTGGATATATTCAAAGAACTTATTGGGTAGGGCGTGAGTATTGTTGAAGCCATTGGGTTTGAGTGTGATTAAGCCAAGATCAAAAGATTGTGTGAAGGGGATGATCTCCTGCATTGGAACAGGCGGGAGCAGCGAGATAGAGGGAATCTTACTTGCACGCTCTGTGAAGTGTTCCAAAAATGAGGGTTGATTGCTTAGGGCGATGAGGTTTAGATGGAGATGTGGGGCAAGGGAGGAGGCGATTTCTAGGAGATTTTCACTCTCACGATCAGAGCTAATAAAGCCGTGATAGATGAGCTCAATGCGTGGATTGTTTGATGGCACTAGATCAAAATAGGGCGGAAGTGAGAGAAAAAGCTCACAATCTAGCCCATAATCTTGTTTGTAGCGCTGTTTTAAGCCCTCACTCACTGTGAGGGCAAGATCGACCTTGTGCAGATAGTTTTCGCACAAAAAAGAAAAAAACTTCCCAAAACTCTTCAGCCACTTTGGATCATTTTCATACTCCAAAGGATAAAACTCCCGTAGGTCAATCATAATCTTAGTTTCAGGATAGGACTGCTTGTAGCTGAGTGCGATGGGGAGCAGAAGCAAATCTTCCACGATCAAAAGAGAGAGTTTGGGAGTAGAGAGTAGTTTTTCTTGCAAGATGAGGCGGTTGGGCGTGAAGATAAGGGGCTGAAAGTCTCTGTTCTTAAGAGCCCTATGAAGTTCCTCTTGCTCTTTTATGCTGCGTTCTTTGGCACTCTTTAGTCTTGGGAAGTCAAAGCTCTGCACCCCCTCAATCTTGGGACACTCTACTCCAAAAACAAAGAGAGAGTAGTGCTCTTTGAGCATTGTGATGAGGCGGTAGGGGCGTGGGCGTGTGAGAGGATTGCTATCACAGAGGAGGGCTATATTTTTCATCATCACTTAGAGCAAGATGAACTAAAGAAAGCCTTGTAATATGCAACGCATTCTTGAATTCTTTTAATCTGAGGTGTAGATTTCCTAATCATTTTGTTTTCGTGCGCTTTGACCCATTTTTTTAAATCACTCTCTTTGTTGTCGTTTCTGTTCAGCTTATCTCTGCTTATTGTTCTTCCGCTCACTGAATTTTTGCACACAAGAAAGAATTCAAAACAATAGTCTTTGATAGAAAGTTTATTCTTTTTAAAAAGCTCTTCAAGCTCCTTGAATCCGTCCTCATATTTTTTATAAACATCAGACATTTCAATGTCTGACAGAATTTGATTTTTAAATTCAATGCAAATAATTAGATTTTTGTAAGCGCTTGGAAAATGAAGAACATCAAAAGAACAGGGTGTGTTTGAAGGATATAGGGTTTTCATATATTTATCAAAACAATAGACAGGGTGAGGACTAGAGCATAAATATTGCTTATTCTCCTCGTCACAGCTTGCTTCTCTGAGGCTGCATTCAAAGTCCTCAAAATCAGTTTTTAACAATCCAAGATCAGCCACTTAAATTCTTTCAGCATGACTTTGGATTCTTTGGATATCGATTTTGTCAATCTCTTCAAAAGATTTGTTTAGCATAGAGAAAATCCTCTCTAGAGTTTTGTCATTATCTTCATCAATTTGACTGATTAAGTGCTCATCAGCCAAATAAAAATTAATTTTGTCTAATTTTTCTTTTTCTTTGAGCTTTTGTAGCGATTCGAGAAGATAGGGGCTATGAGTGTTAATCATAATATTAACCCCTTCTTTTACGAGCTCAACGATAATTTGCGCAAATTTAACTTGCCAAATCGAGTGAAGATGATTTTCTGGTTCATCAAAAATAAAATATCCATATGGAGTTATATGGAAATGTTTGATGAGATTGTAAATGATTCCAAAGGCCTTAATTCCTGAAGCTGTGCTTAGCAGCGGAATGTCTTTTTGCTGCTTAAAAAAAGAGTATTTGCCTTCTGAACTTTTGATAAATATTCCACCAATAATCTTTGAAATTTTTTCTGAAATTTTAAGAATCTTAGGAGAGGGTTTGGGTTTAGATCTCGGAGTTGTAAGTTTAAGAAAGAGATCATAAAGAGCATAGGGATAAGAAATTTTTTCTTCAAAGTAATAAGAATCTCGATCTTGCTGAGCCTTGATAAGATCAAAAAAGAAATCTTGAAGATCCCATACAAAAGGGGTTTGAATTAGGGCACAGTCAAGGAAATCTCGCTTTAGATGATTGTTGCCTATATACTTAGAGCAGAAATCAAATTTTCCCTCCTTCAATTTGGCTTCAATCATAGGGATATTGTCTTTACAAATAGAAATTTTTGCATTTTCATATAAATAGCTACCAAAGAGTTGGATTGAGTAATCTTCAAAAATTTTATTTGGATTCATCTTGGGATTCTTTGCACTTTTGTTGTCTGTTTTAATCAGAGCCATAAGAATTTTCCCTACCGAACTCTTACCCGAACTATTTTTTCCGCCAATAACAACCAATCCTTCTAGATTGATTTTTGCTTGTTTAATTGTCTGAAAATTGTCAATTTGCAAAGTTATGCGACTCATTTTTCTTTGAAGTCTCCTCTGTGCTAAAGAATAGTGAAAATCTAATCTTGTCAATGAGGGGCATTGTATCCAAACTTTGACATCTGAGCTTTTCTTGGGGTAAGTTTATTCATATTGCAATAGAAAATCTCTAGGATGGACAGAGAAATGCGTATCCCGTAAGGGGTGTGAGACAAATACTTTGGCTTTGTTTGCCTTTGTGGAGGGTGATTTTGAGCAGCTTTGTGAGTTTCTTGGGAATCTTTCCACAATAAGGTGTCCCAAAATCATCAAAGTAGATTCTCCAACCCCCTTTTTCTGTGCAAAAACTATCCCCCTCCAAATTCATATTCTCTACTCCAAAATATTCTTGCAAACGCACAAAAGGAGAGGTGTTGTTTTTACAATAATCAGAGACATTGCTATTGTTGTATCCGCTTAGACATTGGTTATTCAAAGATTCTGTGGCGATAAAATCCCCGCTCATTGGTCGTCCATCATAGTCTGTCGTGTGTGAGTATCTTGGAGTATCCAAATAGATGCTATAGCTATTTTGTGTGTAGATTCCGCTTGTGTGGAATTGGATTTGCCACATATTTTTTTCTGGATGTGTGATGAGTTTATGGGGATTGATACTTGGGGAGAGGGACTTTGTCAATGCTGTAGAGGCAAGATTGGGGAAAAAGCGCGAATCATTTAGGGCTAGACTTTGGGTGAGAGCAAGATCTGAGATCAGGGATTGAGTAGCAAAAGTGAGGGGCTGCTGCGGCTTGAAGCTTCCAGCAAGAATGAGCGCGATGCTTAGGATAAAAAGCGCAATAATAAATTCTAATAAGCTAAAGGCCTCTCTCATAAAGAGAGTATGCCTTATTTGTGGGGCATTTTGTGGGGATTGCCGCTTGTTTCTGCTGCAAATTTGACATTGCCTTGCGCATCAATATCATAAGCCGCTCCAAAACCTTTGACAAAGCGTCCTTCTTGCAAGTGAAGCTCGATAAGATGAAAATCCCCCATTGTGCGAATGGTTTTTAAGCCCCCAGCGTGAGGATTGTCTTTTTCAAAGTGGTCAAAAATCTCATCAAACTCAGCATTTTTCTCTTTGAATTCTGCTTTTGCTCGATATTTGAGGCGTTTGCGCAAGATGACTGATTTGGCTTCTTTTTCATCTTCTAAGAAGAGCACTTCGATTGAGTTTGGATTTGCTTTGATTGAAGCATAGTGTTCAGCAACCTGACTAATGTAGATGAAAAAACGATTTTGAAACTTGAGGAGAGGAGCATAGGAAGCAATGGCTTGATTGTCTCGATCGATACTTGCAATCACCACAGAGCCAAAGCCATCTCTAAACTTCAGCATTTCTTGCTTAACTTCCTCATATTGTGTTGTTTTTGGCACAGAGGAGCAGATATCAATGATGGCATCTTTAAGTTCACTCTCTTGCACTTCTTTTGGAAAATCCACACGCAGCATTTTCCCATCAGCAGAGATGTCTAAGCCCTTTGTATCCACGCCTACTAGAGAGATTTCCTTGGGATGATGGATATTGCCAAACTTTTGTGCTAAGCCTATCAATTCTGCCTTATGGTGCTCATTCATATGAGAAATAATTCTTTGAATCATTTTTTATCCTTTTTGTGAAATCTTTTTAAAAATTATACATCTCTTTAATTCAATTAAAAGGATAATAATAGTTCTTATTTTTAGATACGATAGCAACTTTGGATTTTTAAATTTCGGGAGCTTTTTATGAAAAAAAGGAGGAAAGTAGCCGCAGCAATCGTTGCTGCATCTGTTTTACTTGGTTTGCAGGCAGAAGAGACTTTGCTTGAGAAAGTTCAGGTTAATTCGACATCATATAAGCTTGATGAGCTTAATCGGAATCTGTATTTTATAGATTCGGGGATGATTGAGAAAAAGGCTTTTGCTTCAACAGAGCAGCTGTTCAAATCACTTCCTTTTGTGAGTTTTAGTGATTTTGGTTTGGGACAAAATATCGACTTAAGGGGGCAGGGGACAAGCGCCAATGTCAATACCCAAGTCTTTCTTAATGGCATTGCCTTAAATGTGCTTGATTCCTCACATGGGGTAACCCCTTTGAATTCTCTTAGTGCTAATGAGATTGAAAGCATTGAGATTTTGCCAGGAGGTGGTGCAGTGATGTATGGGAGCGGGACTCGAGGGGGAGTGGTGAGCATCACGACAAAAAGACGCTATGAGCAACTTGGCGCAAATGCAGGGCTAGCTTATGGCTATGCCAATGGTTCAAGCCTCAAAGCAGATGCAAAGCTTGGGGGAAAGCTAGGAGAGGGCTTGTATCTAAGTTTTGGGGGAAATTATTTGTTCTCACAGGGTTATCGCGATCAGGATTTGGGACATTTGGGGAGCGTGAATGGGAATCTCACTTGGGATTTTCACTCCAAGCACTCTATAAGTTTGGATCTAAATTATTTCAAAGCATTGCAAAAAAGCAGCCCGCTTTTGAGATTTAGTCAGGTTGCCCATCCAAACAAGAGTGATCGCAGCAGGCCAGGGAATGGAAAGATCTTAAAGCTTCAAGATCGTATTAGTATGGCTTTGAATTATGATTATCAAATCAATGAAGCTCATCAGCTAAATTTTAAAACTTACTTCCATCGCTATGATTTGAGATACAAGGAAAACCTTCAAATTTTTGATTATACCTATGGAGGATTCAAACTTGCTCAAACAAAGGTCAGACAAGATGGGAGTCGTTTCATAGATTCTAAAATCGGCTTACAAATGCGTTATGACTACAAACATCAAAATGGTCTTTTGATTGCAGGCTTTGATAGTATCTACAATCAAGGAGAGCGAAAGTCAAAGCTTGATATTGATTGGCAGGGTAAGCTCGTGCTTGGCGGTAGGTTTGCACGAAGCCCAAGGCCTAGTGGAAGTCAAGGCGGGATGAGTCTTACAGCCTATAAGCATCTTATTGATACAGAGGTGAATGCAAAAAAATGGAGCAATGCTTTTTATCTCATCGAAAAGTATGACTTCAACTCCTCCTTTTCTCTTACAGGAGGAGCTAGTTATGAGCTTGCTTGGTATGGGGGCTATCGAACTTT
>CAUWEE010000004.1:0-12981 GCA_963557095.1 uncultured Helicobacter sp.
CACCCTACATTTATCACGGAATATCCTATTGAGATTAGCCCTCTTGCAAGACGCAATGATGCAAATCCAAATCTTGCTGATCGCTTTGAGCTTTTTATCGGAGGGAAGGAGATTGCCAATGGATTTAGTGAGCTCAATGATCCTTTGGATCAATATGAACGCTTCAAGGAGCAAGTCAGAGCTAAAGATGCTGGAGATGATGAGGCGCAATATATGGATGAGGATTATGTGTGGGCGCTCTCTCATGGGATGCCACCCACGGCTGGACAAGGAATAGGGATTGATCGTCTTGTGATGCTTTTGACGAATAATAAAACAATTAAAGATGTGATTTTATTCCCAGCCATGAAGCCTGTGAAGCAAACTTTTGAACTTAAGGAGGATGAGCAATGAGCTTTTATATAGAGAGGGAAGATGAGGAAATTTTTGATCTTATTAAGCAGGAATTCCAGAGGCAGAATACGCATTTGGAGCTGATTGCAAGTGAGAATTTCACCTTTCCAAGCGTGATGGAGGCGATGGGGAGTATTTTGACAAACAAATATGCCGAGGGCTATCCTTATAAGCGATATTACGGGGGTTGTGAGTTTGTTGATAAAATTGAAGAAATTGCAATTGAGCGGGTTAAAAAGCTCTTTGGCTGCTCTTTTGCCAATGTTCAGCCCCATGCTGGAAGTCAAGCTAATAATGCAGTCTTTAATGCTGTTTTGAGGCCAAATGATAAGATTTTGGGGATGGATTTAAGTCATGGGGGACATCTAACACATGGGGCAAAAGTGAGCTCAAGTGGAAAAACTTATCATAGCTTTTCATATGGAGTGAATCTTGAGGGTTGTATTGACTATGAAGAAGTGCGAAAGATTGCTCACATCGTCAAGCCTCAGCTCATCATTTGTGGTTTTAGTGCTTATACAAAAAGACTAGATTTTGCGAAATTTAGAGAGATTGCTGATGAGGTTGGAGCATTGCTTATGGGAGATGTGGCACATGTCGCAGGCTTAGTTGTGGCTGGAGAATATCCCAACCCTTTCCCTCATTGCCACATTGTTACGACAACAACACATAAAACTCTAAGAGGTCCAAGAGGTGGAGTAATTTTGAGCAATGATGAGGAACTTGCAAGCAAGATTGATAAGGCAATTTTCCCTGGAACGCAGGGAGGACCTTTGATGAATCTTATTGCTGCAAAGGCTGTGGGATTTAAAGAAAATCTTAAGCCAGAGTGGAAGCTCTATGCCAAGCAAATCCGATCTAATATTGATGTTATGGCAAAAGTTTTGATGCAAAGGGGCTATAAGCTTGTAGGAAATGGGACGGAAAATCATTTGATTTTGATGGATTTCTTGGATCGTGATTTTAGTGGAAAGGATGCAGATATTGCCTTGGGAAATGCAGGAATCACTGTCAATAAAAATACCGTTCCAGGTGAAATTCGTAGTCCATTTGTAACAAGCGGGATTCGCTTAGGCTCGCCAGCCTTGACTTCGAGAGGAATGAAAGAACAAGAGTTTGAATTTGTTGCTCAAAAGATTGCCGATGTTCTTGATCATATTTCAGATTCGGCGATGCAGAAGAAGGTCAAAGCAGAGATTGAGGAATTTACAAAGAATTTCAATCTTTATCAACAAGCAATTTATTAGGAGAAAAAATGGAAAATAATTTAGATGATATTTTGGTAGATAGCCCAGTTGAGAAAAAGCCCCAAGCAAAACGCAAAATTCTTATTGTATTTGCTTTGATTTTGCTTGTTGTGGCAGTGGGTTTGGTCGCTTTTTTTGTATTGAATCAAGAGGAAAAACGCGAGATTGAGATTAGTCATACTGAACTTGAGAGAATGGTTAATCCGCAAGAGGCACAATCAAGCCCAAAAACAGATGATTTGGATAAATTGATTGCAGAGATTAAGGCTAAAGATTCTCAAAACGCTACAAAAGAGCAAAAAGAAGCAAAAACAGAAATCAAGCAAGAGACAAAGACAGCAGAAGAAAAATCAAAGATGCAAGATAAAACAGCGAAAAATGCCTCACCAAGCAAAGAAGAGCCAAAGCGAGTCATGCTTGAAGAAGTGATGAAAAAATTGGAGCAAAGAGAGCAAGAAGTTGAACCAAAGGTTGAAAAACAGCAGATAAAACCAAAAGCACAAAAACAAGAAGAGCAAAAGAAACAAGGAATGCAAAAGAAACAAGAGATAAAGCCCAAACAAGATCGGATGAAGCAAGATCCCAAGAGGGCAGCTCAAGCCTTTGACGCTCTGCAAGATAAAGTGCCTAGCGGTTTTTATTTGCAGGTTGGAGTTTTTCAAAATAAGCCAAATGAGGGCTTTTTGCAAAAAATCTCTGCTTTTAAGCATGAGATCGAGAAAGTAAATCGCAATGGGAATGTTGTCAATCGTTATCTGATTGGACCTTTTATGACAAGAGGAGAGGCGCAAGCACAAATAAAAGCAGTGCAAAAGATTGTTCCAAAGCCTGTGCTCGTTGAGATTAAGTAGGTTAAAAAAGGGGGAGGGTGATCAAAACGGTGCCAAAAGAGAAAAGAGGTGCAAAGCTAGGAAAATTCTTTGCAGAAAATTTGCGGATTGTTTAGATCAAAGAATGCAATGAATATTTAGAAAACAATGCGATAAGGCAGGAAGAGAGCGGAAAGAATCTATAGAAGAGAGGAGAGCCTCAAGATGTGCGATTTTGCGGAGAAAATTGGTATCCATATAAAGCAAGCAAGAGTAGGAACTAAAAGTGAGAGCAGGGTTAATAAAATCAAGCAAAAGAGATAGATAAATGATTGCCTACAATCCACACTTCTTGGAACCAAAACCAATTTTTACATCAAACGAATTGGAAGTGCTAGATGAGCTACAAGAACAAATGTCTCTAGATTATTTTTTGCAATCCAAAACCCTTAATGCAAAACTTGGCTTTGATTTTATTTATTCCTCTGCACAGATTGAGGGAAACACTTACACGAAAGCAGAAACACTATCTTTGCTTGAAATGGGTATCACAGCAGGAGGAAAAAAATATTCCGATGCTTTAATGGTATTAAACCTACGATCCGCATTTGATAAGATTATGTGCAATGATATAAAAATTGATCGCTCAAATCTCCATAATATTCATTCAATCATTGCCAAAGATCTTGTTCAAAATCAGAATCTTGGAACAATGAGAAAAACTTCTATTGATGGGATTAGTGGTTGTAATTACTTGCCTTTAGAGAGTGGAGAGAAGCTTTACGGCGAAATGGGATATTTGTTTGACGCTTATAATACGATCAGCAATCCTTTTGAAAAAGCAATGTATTTGCATAACAATCTTGCTTATCTTCAGTATTTTGAGGATTGCAATAAACGCACAGCTAGAATGATGCAATTTATTTCACTTAAAAATGATGGAATTATGCCCTTAGTTCTCACACAAGATAATAGGGAGCTTTATACACAATATAGAGGTGCTTTGGTGCATTATTATGAGACTGGAGATTACACACTATCCAAAGAGTTTTTTATTCAAAACTATGAAAAAATGCTTGATTATTTTCAATACTCAAGAAAAAAGAATCAAAAAATAGCCCATAAGCGAGACTAGATTTTCAAAAACAAAATAGGAGAGTTGGGATGAATCTAGAAGAAACCCTAAAACAAATTGATGAGCTTAAAAATTCAATTGTTCAATTGGAAGTTTCAGAAGAAGAAAAATCATTTCGACAAGATTTTAATCTGCGATACACCTATGAAAGTAATGCCATTGAGGGCAATACACTTACGCTTATGGAAACAAGAGTTGTTTTAGAGGGACTTGCTATTGGAGGAAAATCACTAAGAGAACATTTTGAGGTAATCAATCATCACAATGCAATTGAGTTTATTGAGGGATTGGCTAAAGAAAAACAAGCACTAAGTGAATACGATATTAAATCAATCCATTCTCTCATTCTAAAGGGCATTGATGACAATAATGCAGGAACTTACAGAAAATGCAATGTGAGAATTGCGGGATCAGAGCATATTTCACCAGAACACTTTGAAGTTCCTAGCAAAATGCAGGATTTTACTCAATGGTATCAAGAGCAAGAATTGCACCCTATTATTAGAGCTTCAAGAGCTCATGCTATTTTGGTGGGTATCCACCCATTTGTTGATGGAAATGGAAGAACATCAAGATTAGTGATGAATCTTGAATTGCTTAAGGCAGGTTACCCCGCAATCAATATCAAAAATGAAAACAAGCTTGAATACTTCAATGCTCTTGAATTAGCTCATACGAAAAAGGATTTTTCAAAGTTTGATAATCTAGTAACAATCTATTCTCTCTCAACACTTCAAGAGAAAAAACAAAGATTGATTTAAAACAGAACATCCTTATCCTCTCTAAGCCTTAAGTGCGGCTAAGAGATCTTGAAAGCTTACTTTGAATGCTTCTAAGCCCTCTTGCAAAAGTTTGGAATAAAGCGAGGGCAAATCATAGTTTTCAAAGACGCTTAAGTCATTTTCACTTGATTTGAGTGTGCTGTCTTGATGAGCAAAATAAGCATCAATTGTTTCAAGTGGAGCGGTATTGATCGAGTGAGGTAGCAGGAGCTCATCGATATAATAGCTTGGCCGTAGAGAATTGTCCTTAACCCCTGTGCTTGCAAAGAGGCAGCGAGTTTCTGAGTCTCCAAAGTCTTCAATAAGCTCATAAATATGCTTAGCATTGGTGATTCCAAGCTTTCCTTTGAGATGAGCGGGGAGAGCTTGATCAATAGCACGATCAAATCTTGAGACAAAAACACTGATTACACTTTTGCCCACAGCGCCAGATTTTCTAGCTCTTTTAAATGCCTCTGCACATTTGAGAGCCTGTGCGGGGGAGAAAATCAAAGTCGCATTGATGGGGATATTGCATTTCAAAAGCTCCTCCATTACTTCATAACCTGCTTCTGTTGCAGGAACTTTGATCATCACATTAGCCTCATTGATACTTTCAAATAAGTTCTTGCCCTCATTAATGCTTGCTTTGGAATCATCGCAGTAGAGTGGATCGATTTCGATACTGACATAGCCATTGTTTTTATCTCTTTCATAGAGGGGACGCAAGAGTTTTGCCGCAGTTTTAATATCTTCAATCGCAAGATTTTCATAGATCTCTTTGGCACTCTTGTGTTGGAGGGAGGCGATTTGTTGCTGATAGGCTGCAGAAGTCTTGAAGCTTTGAGCAAAAATGCTTGGATTGCTTGTCGCGCCTAGGATTTTGCCCTCGGTGATGAGCTTCTTAAATCCATTGTTCAAAAAATCTCTTTCAATAAAATCACACCAGAGACTAAAGCCTTGATTTTGTAGAATCTTCTCCATTTAAGTTCCTCCTTTTGTCAATTGAGGAAAATTATAACAAGGAAGTAAGAGTGAGGGGAGTTGAGTTTAATCCAAGTGGAGATTTTAAGAGCGATATAGGAGTCTTGGCGGAATTGCTAAAGATTTTTGAGGCAGATTTTGTGCTCATTCCTGATAATCCTTTGGGCAAGCCAAACATCTCCTCTCTAGTTAGTGCCACATTGCTTGGTTCTACCTTAGGAATCGAATGCGTCCCCACCATTAGCGGATCGGGTAAAAGTCTTCAAAATGTGCAATCTTTGATTTTGGGAGCAAAGTATGCATCTCTAAGTGGGATTGCTTGTGTGGGGGGAGATGGGAGTGAAAACGGAGTGAGTGCGCTTGAGATTTTGAATCTAGCTGAAAGCTTTGAATATCGGATTTGCACAGTCAATGATTTGGAGCGAAAAGTCAAGAGCGGGGCGAACTATGCCATTACCCAGCCTCTTTTTTCAAAAGAAGAGATTTTACTTCAAGAGCAAAATAAGAGGATAAAAGTTTTGCCCAATTTTATGCCCATTTTTTCCCACTCCACTTTTTCAAAAATTGCCAAAAACTCTCAAATCTTGGGCTTTGAAATCCCTCAAATTTATCAAGATTCATCTTCTTTGTTTGAAGAAAATCAAAAGCTTTTGGGGTTTTTGATGGAGAAGGATTTTTATCTAACGCTTTTAAACCCTAAGGCCCAAATCCCCTATCTTAGGAAGATTTTGAGAGCTTGAAGAGGATTGATTTGGGAGAGAGTATTGGGACTGATAAGGCGAAAGCGATCTAGAGTATCCCTAGAGAAAATAACCAAATATGAGGAGGATTATCAGCACCTCCTTTCAAGGCAATGCCTCGTTTTTGCAACATGCCGCAACCTACTTTCAAAGTCGTTTAGCTTATTGGCTATGAGTGAGAGAAAAGATTGAGTAAATCTTCCGCATCCTTTGCAATAGTTTGCGGGATAGAAGATTTGTTGTTTTATGAAAATTTTATATTTCATCTATACACTTCCTTTTAATCGATTAGCTAGAATCGACTTAGGGGGAAATTACCAAAGGAAAGGATGCAGGATGAAAAAGGTATTTTTGAGTGTTGTTGTAATGCTTGGAGTTTTGATCGGGGCAGACTATTCTAAGATGAGCAATGAAGAATTGATCGAGCAAGCTGGCAAGTTTCCTGTAGAAGAAGCAGTTGTCTACCACAAGGAGCTTCAAAAACGCGTTGATGGGATGACTATGGCAGAAAGTCGGGAGTTTTTCTCAAAGCTTAGGGCAGCAAAAAATAAAAATGAAGAAAATATGAAGATGAAAGACTTAAGGGAGAGAAGAGAGCAGATTCGCCTGCTTCTTGCTAAAGCTGGGATTCGCCCCCACTATCAAAGCAAAATGTCTGGAGCAGGCTGTGATGATTGTAATCAATCTGTAAAACCCAAGAAAAAGCATCGAGATTGCGAGTGTAAATAATGATTTTGCTCTTGGAGGATGAGATTTTTTTATCAGAGATGATGGAAGAATTTCTCATCTCTAAAGGTTTTGAAGTGGATTGTGTGGGGGATGCACAAGAGGCATTAGATAAGGCCTTAGGTCATCATTATGAACTTTTGATCTTGGATGTCAAAGTGCCACTTGGAAATGGGTTTTCCTTATTGCAAGAATTGAGAAAGCACAAGATTCAAACTCCTGCTATTTTTACAACTTCCTTAAACACGATTGACGATTTGCAAGAGGGTTATAAAAGTGGCTGCGATGACTATCTAAAGAAACCTTTTGAACTTGAGGAGCTATATCTAAGAATCCAAAAACTTCTTCATCGTCATTCCAAAAAGAAAGTAGAGTTTGAGAATGGGGTGTATTTTGACTGCGAGCAGAATTTACTTTATCAAAATGATAAGTTATTGCCCCTCACAAATAAGGAGAATGAACTTTTATCTATTTTGATTGAAAATAAGGGAAGATATCTTACGCTAGAGGACATTTCTTATCGCTTGTGGGGCTATGAAGAACCCAGCTTTGCTTCACTGCGCGTTTATGTCAAGAACTTAAGAATTTATGTTGGCAAGGACAGAATTAAGACAAAAAGAGGTCTTGGTTATTGCTATGAGTGAAGTTAGAAAGACAACTTTTAAGATCGTCTCGCTTTATGTGCTAAGCACGATGGTTTTTTTGGGGATTATTTTTGGAACTTGGTATTTTGGAGAGATTGATACGCTTAAGACAAGATCTTTTCCAGAGGCAAAAAAACCAAGCAAACGCCTTCTCTCGATCTTGGAAAAAAGAGGAAAGTATGCTTACTATGTCCATACTAAAGAGGGCAAAAAGGCTCTTTTGCAAGCTGCGGCTTTTGATATGGGCAGACAGATTATGGTTTTTGATGAGGAGGGGAGGGTTTTATACAACAACACGCGATTTATTGCAGAGGATATTCCCAGAGAAGAAGGCATTTTTATCGTGGATGATCATACGGTGTTAAATTTCTATGGCAGACCAGATTTTTTGCACTCCAAAGATAAAAATTTCTTAAAGCAAAAACATTTTAGAGATGTTTTTAGAATTGTAATTGATGGAGGCAATGTTGGTGATTTATTGTGGAAACTTCGGCTAAAAGTTTGGGGGCTTTTTGGACTTTCTGTTTTGATGGTTGGAGTTGTAGGATTTTTCTTGGTGCGTTTTGCACTGCGCCCACTTAAACAAAAGATTGAGGAGCTCAATTGTTTTATCAAAGACACAACACATGAAATCAATACTCCACTTAGCGTTTTGCAAATGAGTATTGAGCGGATTGATCAGGATAAGATTCCTCAAGAAGAGTTTAAAAAAATTCGCTATATCCAAACTGCTTCAAAAACGCTTGAAAATATTTATCACAGCCTTGTCTATATTTCTTTTGGGGGTTTGGAAAAACAAATTGAAAACATTGATATGCAAAAGCTTGTCGTTCAAAGATTGGATTTTTTTTCATTTTTGTTTGCACAAAAAGAGATTAGGGTTTGGACACAATTTTCACCAAGTTATCTAATTGCTGATGAGAGGGCGATAGCTTTGGTCCTAGACAACCTTTTGAGCAACGCATATAAATATACGCACAAAAAAGGCGAAGTTAGAGTGATTTTAGAAGAAAATGAAGGAGAAGCTACTCTTAAAATCAAAGATAATGGCATTGGAATCAAACAAGAAGATTTGGAGAAAATTTTTGAGCGTTATCAGAGATTTGAAGAGGGCAGTGGAGGTTTTGGATTGGGGCTTAATATTGTTAAGAGAGTTTGTGATGAATTTGGAATCAAGCTTTTTGTTAAGAGTGAGTATGGAGAGGGAAGCGAGTTTGTTCTAAGCTGGAAGAATGAGCAAAAAGAGCATCGCAAAAACTAAAAATGCCTTAAAATTCTTTAGTTTATTTTTGAAAGGAAAGTGATGAATAGAAGAGTATTGGTAAAGTTTTCAGGAGAGGCATTAGCAGGCAGTGGAGGTTTTGGGATTGATAGCCAGATTTTGAGTTTTATTGCAAAAGAGATTGAGCTTTTGATTGAGGAGGGGATTGAGGTGGGGTTGGTGATTGGGGGGCGCAATATTATTGGTGGAGTGAGTCCAAGTGAAGGGGGAGTGATACGGCGGACAAGCGGGGATTATATGGGGATGCTTGCAACAGTGATCAATGCGATTGCAATGCAGGAGGCCTTGGAACATATTGGGATTAGCACAAGGGTGCAAAGTGCTGTTGAGATTAAAGAAGTTTGCGAGACTTATATCTATCGTCGAGCCATTAGGCATTTGCAAAAAGGGCGTGTCGTGATTTTTAGCGCAGGGACAGGGAATCCCTACTTTACAACGGATACTGCAGCAATTTTAAGAGCTGTGGAAATCGGTGCAGATATGATTGTCAAAGCCACAAAGGTTGATGGTGTCTATGATAAGGATCCTAAAAAATTTGATGATGCTGTGCGTCTTGAGGAATTAAGCTATGATGATGCGCTCAAAGATCATATTAAGGTCATGGATGATACTGCTATTGCTTTGGCAAAGGACAATAAACTTCCAATTGCCGTGTGCAATATGTTCAAAGAGGGGAATTTATTGAAAATTATTAAAGGCGAAAATGGATATTGTTCGATTGTGAAGTAAAATTCCACCACTATAAATGATAGAAAGGATGATAATGAGAACTGAAGAAATTGCAGCAAAAGCATTAGAAAAGACAGGAAATGATCGTTATGTGCTCTCAAGTCTTGTTTTTGCAAGATCAAAAGAATTGAGCAATGGGGCAAAGCCTTTGGTTGAGGGGGTAGATCTTAAAATCCATAAATTATCAGATATTGCGATGATGGAGATCGCTCAGGACAAAATTACTCTTACAAGCATTGATTCCAATTCAAGAAGATAATGAATCTTTTTGATTTTGTTGCTTCATGTGAGAGCATTGAAGCTTCTTTGCAGAAGCTTTCAACTTTCACTCCCATCACTCCGCATATTCAAAAAGCCTTAGATTTTGCGATAAGCGCTCATAAGGAGCAATATCGCAAAAGCGGCGTTTCTTATGTAGTTCATCCAATTTGTGTTGCTTGCATTGTTGCTTATTATGGAGGAGATGAGGCAATGATTTGCTCTTCACTCTTGCATGATGTGGTGGAAGATACACATTTCTCTTTAGATGAGGTCAGAGTAGAATTTGGGGATGAAGTTGCGCAGATTGTGGATGCTTTGACCAAGATTATTGAATTGCGTGATGAAAACATTCCACAAGGCATTTCAAATGCCAAGATTTTGGCACAAGCTCTTTCGTTTCGGAAGGTTTTGCTTGCTTCGATTAAAGATATTCGAGCAATTTTTGTCAAGATTTGCGATCGTTTGCACAATATGCTCACCCTTGATGCTTTAGATGAACAAAAACAGAGGAAAATTTCAGAAGAAACTCTTGTTGTTTATGCCCCTATTGCTTATAGGTTGGGGATTTCATCTATTAAAAACATTTTAGAAGATCAGAGTTTTCGTTATTTATTTAAAGAGGAATATCAAAAGATTCAATCTTTTTTAGAGGAAAACCACCTTATTTTTGAGGGAAAACTTGCAGAATTTGTCACAAAGATGAAAGAATTGCTTTTTCGTGAGGGAATGTGCGAGGAGGATTTTGAGATTGAGAGTCGTCTTAAGCGACCTTACTCTATCTATCTTAAGATGCAGCGCAAGGGGGTGGCAATAGAGGAAATTTTAGATCTATTAGCGATTCGAATTATTGTTAAAAATCATACTGATTGTTATAAGGTTTTGGGGGTAGTGCATCTTCATTTTAAACCTATTGTTTCAAGATTTAAAGACTACATTGCAATTCCTAAGGAAAATGGTTATCAAACTCTCCACACCACTGTTTTTGATGAGAGTTCTATTTTTGAAGTGCAGATTCGAACTTTTGAGATGCAAAAGAACGCAGAGTTTGGGCTTGCTGCACATTGGAAATATAAAATGGGTAGCCAAATCTCTCTTGATTGGCTCAGTAATATCGAATACAAAGATCGGGATATTGAAGAGTTCTATGAGCTTGTTAAGAATGATTTGTATTTGGAAGATATTGCAGTTTTTTCACCAAGGGGAGATGTATTTTCGCTTCCTGCGGGATCTGTGGTGCTTGATTTTGCTTATGCTGTGCATAGCGAGTTGGGTGAGAGCGCTGTGGGGGCTTATGTCAATCATCAAAAAGTCAATCTTTTAGAGAGATTAAATAATGGAGACATTGTTCGCATTGTTACAGGGGAAGCAAAAGCAATGCGCTGCTCTTGGTTTAATGTTGTTAAAACTTCCAAGGCAAAGAATAAGATTCGCATTAGTTGTCAAAATAAACTCAAGGAAATCAATCATAAGATTACGATTCAGGTATTTAAGACATTTTTTTCAAAAACTTCAGAACAGATTGAGCTAGCACTTAGGCAGAATTTGATTGCGCCCAATATGCTTTTGAGTGAAAAGGCTTTTAAAGAGAGTTTTCAAAGACTTAGAGATTTTTTTAATAAAAATGCATCCATTTTTGGGCGACTCTTGCTTCTGAAAAGGGATTTTAAAGAGTTTGAGTTTGAAAATTTTAAGATTTATAGTCCCAAGACAATTGATGGGATTTTATATGATTATTGCTGCTATCCTAAGCAGGGTGATGAGGTCATGGGAATCTTGGAAAATCAAAAAGTGATTGTGCATCATAAGCTTTGCGAGAAGATCAAAATTGATGAGGAAACTAAGATGGTTTTTCTCGATTGGGTAGGAAGATTGAGGGCAAAGTATAAAATCATTGCGATTTTGGAAGATAAAAAAGGCTCTCTTGCTCATTTTTTGCTTGATTTAGCAAAATATGGTTGTAATTTGACTGGAATTTTTTATAAAGGTTATCAAGATCAATTTTTAACCCATTTTGAGGTTGATATTGAGGTGGATTCTTTGGCTGTAAAGGAGCTTAAAAATGCATTATCAAGCAAGTATAAAATTGTAGAATTTCAAAATTTAAAAGATGCATATCAATGAATCGGAGACATGATGCAAGAAAAGGAAGCTTTAAGAGAAATTTCTCGTGGAAGTAATGAGATTATTGCCCCAGAGTATATTGAGCAACTTGTCAAAAGATTTTACGCAACAGGAGAGCGCTTCATTGTAAAAGCTGGTTTTGATCCTACAGCTCCAGATTTGCATTTAGGACATACTGTTTTGCTCCAAAAGCTTGCAAGTTTTCAAAAATATGGTGGTTTTGTTAAGTTTCTCATTGGTGATTTTACGGCGCGCATTGGTGATCCTACAGGTAAAAGTGAGACAAGAAAGCCATTGAGCGAAGAGGAAGTGCTTGAAAATGCTCAAACTTACAAAGATCAAGTTTTTAAGATTTTAGATCCCAGTCTTACAGAAATTTGCTTCAATTCTACTTGGCTCAATGCACTAGGGAGCACAGGAATGCTAGAGCTTACCTCAAAATTTTCTGTGGCTAGAATGCTAGAGAGAGATGATTTTACAAAACGCTACAAGGGCAATCAAGCCATCTCGATTGTAGAATTTATTTATCCTCTTCTTCAAGGTTATGATTCTGTGGTTCTCAAAAGTGATATTGAGCTTGGCGGCAATGATCAAAAGTTCAATCTCCTGATGGGACGAACTTTGCAAAGAGCCTATGGGCTAGGCAAGGAGCAATCCATCCTTATGATGCCTTTACTTGAAGGACTTGATGGTGTGCAGAAAATGAGCAAGAGTTTGGGCAATTATATTGGGATTACAGAATCTTCAAAGGAGATGTATGCTAAGCTTTTAAGTATTTCTGATGAACTGATGTGGAAGTATTATGAGCTCTTGAGCTCAAAGACTCTTGGTGAGATCGATAGGATGAGGCAAGATGTTGATGAGGGAAGATTGCATCCAAAGCTTGTCAAAGAAAATCTTGCTTCAGAGATCGTAGCGCGCTATCATGGAGAGGATGAAGCAAGAGAGGCAAAAGAGAGTTTTGATAAGATTTTTAGTCAAAATGAGATTCCTAGCCAAATGCCAACTTTTAGCTTTTTGAGTGGAGAGTGGGTTTGTGCAATCCTCAAAGAGAGCGGAATGTCGCCTTCGACTTCACAGGCAAGGCGTGATATTCGAGGAGGTGCGCTCAAAATCAATCAGGAAAAAATACTCAATGAGGATTTAAAG
>CAUWEE010000005.1:0-12367 GCA_963557095.1 uncultured Helicobacter sp.
TATCCAAATAAGGTCTTATGATTCTAAAGTGCATTTGGCACTTTAGAATCCCACTTTTATCTACTCAAGAAGCCCCTCTCCTCCCCCGACTCCTTTTGCTAGCAGCAATGCAAGCTGCAAACAAATCTTCCTCAATATCTTTCTCAATGTCTCAATGCAAGAATTTGATTTGTTTCTAAAAATTGCAGTTCTTAAGCTCCACCCCACTTTTTATGACTTGCTTTATCTATCCCCCTCCCCTTTTTTAAAGCAAGTTTAATGCAGTTCTTTCCAAATTTTGCGCTTCCACAAATAAGCTAAGACCGCCATTGCAAGCATAAAGACAATAATCTTCTTGCCTAGAGATTCTCTCTCTTCCTTTTTGGAATCAGCAATCTTTTCCATATAAGAGAGCACTTGTTTTTCTGCCTTTTGATTAAGTCCAATTCTTGGCATAGAAGCACCTGGAAGCATCTTTTGTGGATCATTAATAAAGAGTGAAAGATAATGCTCTCCCTTACTTCTAAACATTGTAGAGAGATCTGGAGCTGGAGCACCAAGATACTCTTGGACAATGTTTGCAGGGCTTGCAACTTTTATCCCCTTAAGCCCACTGACTCCATCATACTTAATATCATGACATCTTGAACAAGCATCTACAAAAACCTCACGATCGCTCATCTCTTTTGGGGCAATGGAGCTAAGATAAGCTAACATATCAGCAATTTGCTGATCTTCAAACATCCCTGCAAGAGAGCTCATCTGATAGCGATCTTCTTTGCCCTTGAGTTTCTCCTCGAGTTTGACCACATGGAGTGGATTTTTAAGAAATGCGCTCAAGAATTGAGGGGAATAAAGATATGCCATCGTGTCCAAATCTGGACCTTGGACACCATCAGCATTTCTAGCTTTTAAATCTGCTTCTGAAGTCTTTGTATTGTGACAGGCTGCACAATTCTCTTCAATCAGAGTTTTTCCTGCTTCTACATTTCCCTGCATTGCAACTTGCAATTCTTTCACATCAGAAAAATCATAATCTGCTGGGGCTTTTGGAGGATGAAATACAGAATGAGCCAAAGGCTCAACTCCCCAGTAAATCACACCGACAAAAATTACCAAAATTGCTAATATCTTAATCTCTCTCATCAATTCAATCCTTGTGTGTTTTTCTCATTTTTTGTAATGAAGGGAAGAATAATAAAAAGTCCAACAAAGGTTACAGAAGCTCCAAATCCAACCCAAATATTCAAACCTTCTGGTGGGAGTTTTCCATAGATTGTAAGCACAATCAAATCAATAAGCAAAACCACAAACCATACAAAAAATGCTGGGCGCTTATGTGCAGGAGCAACAACTGGACTTCTATCCAAGAAAGGCAAAACAAAAAAGATCACATTTGCAAGTCCAAACATCGCAAGACCCAAGCTTCCGCTGAAGAAAAAGCCTCTTAACACCTCATAACTCCACAAGAAATACCACTCTGGATAAATATGTGCTGGGGTTTTGAGATTGTTGGCAGGATCAAAATTGATAGGATCAAGCGCAAAGCCAAAATTAAAGCAAGCCAAATAGAAGAAAAGTGCCAAAAACACAAAAACAACAAAAATATCCTTGGAAAGGAAGACTGGCCAAAAGGGAATGACTTTGGATTCTTTTTTCTTGCCCTCAAGATATTTCTTTGCTTCAGCCTCAAAGTCCAAATGCTCACCCTCTTCATTATTAACATGAGGAACTCTTAAGCTATAAAAATGCACTGCAATCACAGCAATAATGAGGATAGGCAACAAACACACATGAAGCATAAAAAATCTTGTCAAAGTTGCATCTGCAACACTATAATCTCCTCTTACCCATTCAACAACATCAGGACCAATAAAGGGAATCCCGCCAAAAAGATTGGTGATAACCACAGCTGCCCAATAGCTCATCTGTCCCCAAGGAAGCATATAGCCACTAAAGGCTTCAGCAGAAAAAAGCACAAAAAGAAGCATTCCTGTAAGCCAAATAATTTCACGCCCTTTCTTATAAGATCCATAATAAATCGCAACAAACATATGGATATAAATAATCAAAAAGACCATACTCGCACTTACAGCATGAATATTTCTCCACAACCACCCATAAGCTACCTCTGTCATAATCGTGTAATTCACACTATCAAAAGCAAGATTGACATCAGGCTTGTAATACATCAACAAGAATAAGCCCGATACAAAAAGCATCCCAAAAAGCACCAAAAGCACCACACCCATTGCCCATAAGAAGTTGATATTTTTAGGTATCCAATATTCAGTCATCAAAACTTTTGTTAGGCTCTTGATGGCAATTCTCTGATCTAGCCAATCAACAAAACCATTTGCTTTCTTAATTTCAGCCATTTTGTCTCCTTACTTACTATCACTTAATTGCTTATATTCTTCCCCTGCTTCCCCTAAGAGAATCTTCTTTCCATCATCAATGACCTTAAAAGGTGGGATCATCATAGGAGTTGGTGGAGGAGTTCCTGCAAGATTCACTCCAGATGAATTAAACCTCCCTCCATGACAGGCACATAAAAATTCTTTCTTGCTTGAATCGTATCCAGGAATACATCCCAAATGTGTGCAAACTTGAACACCAAGCGTATAAATAGCATCAGCAATCTTAAAATTTCTTTTTCCCAAAAATTCCTGAGCATCAGCATCATCTTTTGCCATTCTTAGGATATAAACAGGTTTTTTTCTCCACTCAACAGTCATCATTTCACCATCCTTAAGAGACGAAATATCTACTGTTGTAAAACCAGCTGAAACTACGCTTGGAAGAGGATCCCAAGTTTTTTTCATTGCAATCAACGAAGCAATAGCACCTACTGCAGCTCCTCCGCCAAGTGCCATGCCAATAAAGTCCCTACGATTTGACATTAACCACTCCTTCAATACTAAGAAAATAAAATAATTTGATTTCTCAAGCTGAGATTTTTTGTCGGTGAGAACAAACCATAAATTATAATGCAAATAAAGAGTTTTGCATTATAAAACCAAGCAAACTCTTGATCCAAGGATGAGAAATTGAAGCAAGAAATCATGCAAGAACTTAAAAGCAATATGATCAGCTTTTTAAAAAAACAAACAAGAGAAAGAGGCTTTGATCGCGTTGTATTTGGCTTAAGTGGCGGACTTGATAGCGCAATTGTTGCCCTATTGTGCAAAGAAGCTTTCCAAGATCATGCAAAAGCGATTTTAATGCCTTCCTCCAAAAGCTCAAAAGAAAATCTTGAAGACGCTCTTCTGATGACTGAAATACTCAAACTCCCCCATGAACTCATTCCGCTCAAAGATTATGAAAGCATCTTTTCTGGCTACGAAAATATGGACAAGACTCGCTATGGTAACCTATGCGCAAGGACAAGAATGATGATCTTATATGACTTTTCCCACAAAGACAAAGCTCTTGTCGTTGGAACAAGTAACAAAACAGAAAGATTGCTTGGTTATGGAACGATTTTTGGCGATCTCGCTTATGCAATCAATCCAATCGGAGATATTTTTAAAAGTGATCTTTTTGAGTTTGCAAAATTTTTAAAAATCCCTCAAAGAATCATTGACAAAAAACCTAGTGCGGATCTTTATGAAGGACAAAGCGATGAAGAGGACTTAGGATTTTCCTACCAAGAGATCGATTCTTTTTTGAAAAGAATTATTCAAGAAAAACTTGATTTTTACAATCCCTCCATAATCTTAGACAAAATGCAAACTGCCTTTCCAGCAGATTTTATGCACAAGATTCTAAAAAGGATCAATCAAAATCGCTTCAAAATCCAAGCAGCCCCCATATTTTCTCTATAAAATACGCTTAAAAATTGATAAGGAAACAAATTGCGTTTAATTGATTCTTATTTTTACAAACCCTTGTGGTGGCAAAAAATTATTATCTTTGCTCTACTTCCACTCTCTTGCCTTTATTGCTTGCTTGCCCTCTTAAGAAGAAAAATCTCTCCAAAACTTGATTTTCACATCCCCATCATTAGCGTTGGAAATCTTGTCGTAGGTGGAAGTGGAAAAACTCCTTTCATCATCGAAGTCGCTAGACTCTACCCACACAAAAAAATTGCCATTCTCTCAAGAGGATACAAACGCAAAAGCAAGGGGCTTCTTGTCGTCTCCAATGCCGGAAAAATCCAATGTCAGCAAGAAGAAGCAGGAGATGAGCCCTATCTCATCGCCAAAAGCCTCAAACACGCAAGCGTAATCGTATGCAAAAATCGCACTCTTGGAATCCAAAAAGCCAAAGAAATGGGTTGTGAGCTTATCTTTTTAGATGATGGCTTTAGATTTAATTATCAAAAACTCAACCTCCTCCTCAAACCCAAGCTCAAACCCTATTATCCTTTTTGTCTGCCAAGTGGTATGTATCGCGAATGGATCAAAAGCTATAATGAGGCAGATCTAATCGTGCAAGAGGGCACAGACTATGAACGCGAGGTTTATGTCAAAAACCCTACAGAGCGGATGCTTTTGCTCACAGCTATTGCCAACCCCTCAAGACTTGATGAATTTCTCCCCTCTGTTGTAGGTAAGATTTTCTACCCAGATCACGCCTCATTTTCAGAAGAAAAACTCATCGAACAATTTCACAAACACAAAGCAACAAGCCTACTTGTAACATCCAAAGACTATGTCAAACTTGAAAACATCCAGCTCCCCATCAGTCTTTTAGAACTCAAACTCAATATCAATCAAGTCATATTAGATAAAATCGACTCCTATATTCAAAAAGAAGACAAAAACACAAAAAGGAGACAAGAATGATTCTACAAGCTCAAATGCAAGCCCCTTCTTTCACGCTACCCAATCAAGATGAAATTGAAATTTCTTTAAGAGATTTGCTTGGCAAAACACTGGTGCTTTATTTCTACCCAAAGGACAATACTGCAGGGTGCTCACTTGAAGCACAAGATTTCAGCTCACTTCTAAGCGAATTTGAGAAATGCCAAAGCCATATCGTAGGAATAAGTCCCGATAGCCCAAAAAGTCACAAAAACTTCATCCAGAAGAAAAATCTTAAACTTATGCTCCTAAGTGATACAGACAAAAAAGTTGCCTCAAGCTATGGTGCATTTGGTGAAAAGAAGCTCTATGGAAAAAGCTACATGGGCATCATCCGCTCAACTTTTGTTATCTCCCCCGAAGGTCTTATCCTCAAGACCTTCTACAATGTTAGAGCCAAAGGGCATGCAAAAGAAGTGCTTGATTTCATCCAGCAGAGCTCAAGAATCTTAGATTAAGATTCTGCCTCCTCCATCTATCATCAAAAAACAAAAAATCATAAGACATAAAGTGGCCTAGGAGAATTTCTAAGATTAAATCAGTTATACACAAAAGCTATGGCAAACCAAGCTTGACAAATCATTAAAAACCCTCAAGCATCAATCTTTGAATCTATTTTGCCAAGAATTTCAAGCCCAAATCAGGAAAATCAGTAAAAACTCCATCAGCTCCAGCCTTAAAAAGCACGGCATCAAAAAGCTCATCCACTGAACCCGCATAATCAGGCAAGGCATCAGCTCTTATGGTATAAGGATGGACTTCAAGCTCATATTTGTGAGCATTTTTAACAAAATCATTTGGAACGATGTTGCCTTTTGAGCTTTTTTTGATATCAAAGATTAAAGCATAAGCTGGACCTACTCCATCAACGATTTTGGCTATTTCGGGGTAGTTTTTCTCATCGATAAGATAAGAAAAATCATAGGGTTGCCAATTTCCATTTTTATACTCATAAGTTTCTAGCCAATGATTGAATCCAACAAGTGCTACAAGCTTGAGATCCATACCCATTTGTGGTAAAAGCTCTTTTTTGACACGGATCAAATCAGGATAATCAAAACTTTGAAAATAAACTTTTGAATTTTTATCTTTATAGCCATATTTCTTAAGCACTTCTAGAGTCGCCCTAGAGATATCCTTCCCCTCTTGCTTATGAAACCAAGGTCTTTTCGTCTCTACATAAATTCCAACATCTTTTTTTAGGGTTTTATTTAAGCCTTGAATCAATTCAATTTCTTCTTCTAAAGTATTAATAGTGAAATAAGATTTTTTAGCGGGAAATCTGTTGGGGTAAGCATTTGCACTATCATTTTCACCCTTAAAACCCTCACTCATTTTAAGACTCTTCAATTCCTCCAAAGTAAAATCTATGACATAAAAATGCCCATCTTTTCTTTTGCGTTGAGGAAATTTCTCTGCCACATCGCTTGTTTTATCCAAATACAAATCATGGATCACAATAAGATGATTATCTTTGCTCATCACCACATCTTGCTCAATATAAGGAACACCTTGAGCAAAAGCTAGAACTTTACTCTCAAGTGTATGCTCTGGCAAATAGGCACTTGCCCCACGATGAGCGATAATGAGTTTATCCCCAGCAAAGCTATATAAAAAGCCCAAAAACAACATTGTAAAAATTTTCTTCTCCATAACCAACCTTTCAAGTTTTAAAGTTTCCATAAGGTTTTAATAGAATTTGGAAACAAAACAACTACTTGCTACCAAAATTTAGAAATCAATACTTTTAGAGGATTTCAATCAAGTGATAAAGATTTTGAGCCAATGAAGGCAAATCACACGAGTAGGTATAAAGCTATAAAGTTTGCCAACCAATAACGGAGCTAAAGCTTACAATGATATAATTTCCGCATTTTTTAAAAGGCACTTTATGAAAACTTACAACCCCCAAGAGATTGAAGAAGAAATCTATGAGATAACTAAAAATAGAGGCTATTTTGAGATAGAAGGCAATGCAGAAATTGCCAATAAGGACAAAACTTTCTGCATTATGATGCCTCCTCCAAATGTTACAGGGGTTTTACATATCGGACACGCCCTTACTTTTACACTTCAAGATATCATCACTCGTTACAAAAGAATGAATGGCTATATTACGCTCTATCAACCTGGTATGGATCATGCAGGGATTGCTACCCAAAATGTTGTGGAGAAGCAACTACTCAAAGAGGGAATCACAAAAGAGCAAATCGGACGCCAAAGATTCATAGAAAAAGTTTGGGAGTGGAAAGAAAAGAGTGGAGGGGCAATCCTCTCTCAAATGGAAAAACTTGGAATCAGTCCAGCTTGGAGCAGACTGCGTTTTACTCTTGATGATGGATTAAAGCTAGCTGTGAAAACAGCATTTAAGCAATGGTATGAGCAAGGGCTGATTTATCAAGGTAACTATATGATCAATTGGTGCTGCCATGATGGCGCACTTTCAGATATCGAAGTGGAATATGAAGAAAATCAAGGCAAACTCTACCATCTCAAATACCCCATCAAGGATTCAAATCAGTCTCTTATCGTCGCTACCACACGCCCTGAAACCTTCTTTGGCGATACGGCTGTGATGGTCAATCCCCAAGACTCACGCTATTCTCATCTTATTGGTAAAAGCATTATTTTGCCTCTACTTAATCGTGAGATTCCCATCATTGCAGATCAAGCAGTAGATATGGACTTTGGAACAGGCTGCGTGAAAGTCACACCAGCCCATGATCACAATGACTATGAAGTTGGCAAAGGGCACAATTTGGAAGCACTCACCATCTTTGACAAAGCAGGAATCCTTAATGAGCATGCTGGGGAATTTCAAGGGCTTGACAGACTTAAAGCAAGAGAGAAGATTGTAGAGAAGTTGCAAAAAGAAGGCTTTGTAGAAAAGATCGAAGAGTATTGCAATCAGGTAGGAAAATGCTACCGCTGCGGCAATGTCGTCGAGCCCTATATCTCCAAACAATGGTTTGTCGATCCCAAAGTGGCAAGTGGAGCGATTGAAGCAGTAGAGAGGGGAGAAAGTCGATTTTTCCCCACGCAATGGAAAAACAATTATGATGCATGGATGAGAGAATTGCGTCCGTGGTGTATCTCAAGACAGCTTTGGTGGGGGCATCAGATCCCTGTATTTTATTGTGAGTGTGGAGAACAATTTGCTAGCCTTGAAGATTCTCCCTCCTCTTGCCCTAAATGCGGTGGCTCACGCATTACTCAAGATCCTGATGTTTTGGACACTTGGTTTAGCTCTGGGCTTTGGGCTTTTAGCACACTTGGCTGGGGAAATGGTGACTGGGGCAAGGGCAAGCTATGGCAAGAGGAAGATTTACAAAGATTCTATCCCAACTCTCTACTCATCACTGGCTTTGATATCCTCTTCTTCTGGGTAGCCCGTATGCTTTTAAGCGGAGAATCTATCCTCTCCAAAGTGCCATTCCACGATATCTATCTCCATGCTTTGGTGAGAGATGAGCAAGGCAGAAAGATGAGCAAAAGCCTAGGCAATGTGATCGATCCACTTGAGAAGATTCAAAGCCATGGAGCAGATGCTTTGCGTTTCGCTCTAGCTTATCTTTGTGCGCAAGGGAGGGATATCAAGCTCTCAAATAAAGATTTGGATCTAGCCAAAAACTTTGCCAACAAAATTTTCAATGCAGGAAATTTCTTGCTCTTAAATCTTGAGCAAATGGGGATCAAAAAGGGATTTGAAGAACTTCAAGACTTTCACACTCCTCTAGGACAATACCTTCACTCTCGACTTAACGCTACTATTGCTTCATTGACCACCTCTTTGGAGGCTTATCGCTTCAATGATTCTGCAAGTATCCTCTACCATTTCTTTTGGGGAGAGTTCTGCGACTGGGGAATTGAGCTTGCCAAAGCCCAAAAAGAAAGTATCTTAGAACTTGGAAGTATTTTCCTCACCGCACTCAAACTACTCCACCCCTTAATGCCATTTCTAAGTGAATATCTCTACCACAAACTTTGCAAGACTTCGCTGCAAGATTCAGCATCTATTATGATTTCACACTTTCCTAGAGCACAAGCACAATCCACGGAAATTGAAAAAGAATTTTCTCTCATTAAAGATGCCATTATCTCCATTCGACGCCTAAAAATTATGCTCGATTTAAAAGCAGAGACAGAAATCTATATTAAAGCAGAGATTAAAAACCCTGAACTATTTAATACCTTTGTGAGCAAACTTGCCAAAGTCAAACAATGTCTAATTACTCCAAGCAAGCCCGCAAATAGCATTGGTGATATTGGAGAACTCTGTGAATGTTTTGTCATCCTAGAAGAAATCAATCTTGATGCTCTCATTGTCCGCCTTGAGAATCAAAAGAAAAAACTAGAAGCCGAAGTCTCCAAACTTAGCTCTATGCTCAACAATACAAATTTTGTCAAAAATGCCCCGCAAGAAATTATTGCTAGCAATCAAGAAGCCTTGCAAAATGCAAAAGCAAAACTTGAAAAAATAGAGCTTCAGCTCCAAACTCTTACAAAGGACAAATCATGAAAATTCTTCTTTTTGCATTCATATTTTTATTTCTAGCTTGCAGCGATTCTCCCAAAAGCACTAATCCCTCTCAAGACTTTGAAAGGATCCTAAGCCAAGTCCAAGAAAAACAACAGCCTCAAGCTCCACAAGAGCTCGTTGATACGGCTAAAAGCCTCATTGATCGCAGTGAAAGCTATGGTTACAAACTGATTAATACCCGAGAGCTTCACTCAATGCTTCTCAAAGAGCAGGTGATCCTTATTGACACCTCGCTTAAGGGACAATACTTATTGGAACATTTGGTTGGAGCAAAACACTTTGCCTTTAACTCCTCATCTCTAACAACTCAAGGCGAACTCAAGTGGCAGGACAAGAAACATTCACAACAAGAATTCCAAAGCAAGCTAGGAGAAAATCTGCTTGCTCCCATTGTGTTTTATACTCATCAAGCTCCTATTGGTCTTAAAGCCGACTCTGCAGACATTGGCTGTATGTGGGCAAAAAAAATGGGTTATCATAATGTCTATCGTTTGATTGGCGGGCTTGAAAGCTGGAAAGCAAAGAAATTTCCTATAACAAATGAAGTTCCAAAATGTTGTCAATAAAGGAGAGAAAATGTCAAAACAAATCAAAAAAGTCGTCCTAGCCTATTCTGGAGGACTAGATACTAGCGTGATCCTCAAATGGCTAGGAGATACCTATGGCTGTGAGGTTGTTACTTTCACAGCAGATATTGGACAGGGTGAGGAGGTTGAACCTGCTAGAGCCAAAGCCAAACTATTGGGCATCAAAGAAGAAAATATTTTCATCGAGGATTTAAGAGAAGAGTTTGTGAGGGATTTTGTTTTTCCCATGTTTCGTGCCAATGCAATTTATGAAGGAGAATATCTCCTTGGCACTAGCATTGCACGCCCACTTATTGCCAAGCGGCTAGTAGAGATTGCTAGGGAAGTAGGAGCAGATGCCATTGCTCATGGTGCAACAGGCAAGGGCAATGATCAAGTGAGATTTGAGCTTGGAGCATATGCTCTCAATCCCGAGATCAAAGTCATCGCTCCTTGGAGAGAGTGGGATCTCAACAGCAGAGAAAAACTTTTGTCCTATGCTCAAAATGCAGGAATTCCTATCGAGAAAAAACCCAATAGCTCCCCTTACTCAATGGATGCGAACCTTCTACATATTTCTTATGAGGGACAGAGACTAGAAGATCCCTTTAATGAGCCAGAGGAGAGTATGTGGAGATGGACAACTTCTCCTCTTGATGCTCCAGATGAAGCAGAAGAGCTTACGCTTGGCTTCAAAAAGGGTGATCTTGTGAGTATCAATGGAGAGATTCTAAGCCCAGCAGTTTTACTTGAGCGATTAAATACTCTTGGGGGGAAACATGGAATTGGACGACTTGATATCGTAGAAAATCGCTATGTAGGGATGAAATCAAGAGGTTGCTATGAAACCCCTGGAGGAAGCATCTTGCTCAAAGCTCACCGAGCCATCGAGTCTCTCACTCTTGATCGCGAAGAAGCACACCTCAAAGATGAGCTAATGCCACGCTATGCTTCGCTGATTTACAATGGTTATTGGTTTAGTCGCGAGAGGGAGGCACTTCAAGCCTTGATCGATAAGACACAAGAAAATGTCGAGGGCGAAGTCAAACTTAAACTTTATAAAGGCAATGTTATCGTCACTGGACGAAGATCATCAAAATCTCTCTTTGACGAGGCATATTCAACCTTTGAAGAAGATGAAGTCTATAACCAAGGCGATGCTCAAGGTTTCATCAAGCTCAACGCCTTGCGTTTCATCATCGCAGGAAAAAGAAAATAATCTCTTAAAAAGGGGAGGGGGACAAACTTTGAAATCTGCAGAAAATGATGCGGAGCTCAAAATAGCTCAGGAATTGAAGAAAAAACCATCCCCTACCCTCTAGTCTCAATCTTCAAAAAACAATTTTGCAACTTCCCAAAAGCTATCTTGCAAGAGAGAATCACCAAAACTTGGCTCTATTGTTTCTCATCATATTAAGCAAAGAGAGTAGCGATTTTCCAACAAATTCAAGTCGATGATACTTTAGTAAAACTTTTACCCACACAAAGCGATTAGAGGTAAGATCAAAATTGAAACCAAGATCTGCATAGTGAAATTCTTGCCGCCTATCTCATCTTTCATTCTCTTTTTCATTTGCAAGAAACAAAGAATCTAAGCATATCTGATAGCCTCTTCTCATCTCAAAATAAGGATTACCAAATCTCACTTAAAATCCAAGGCTACACTAATTTCAAACGCCCCTACTCTCTTTTATGGGTTATTTAGTTGCAACTGAGGAAAATAAAATTTAAAAAAGCAGATACCCCCCCTTCCCCTTTTTTCTCCCCCATTTTTTGCATCAAAATACGAACTTGTAGCTAGCTCCAAAAGTTGTTCTTGCAAAACCAAGAACTCCTCCAAGTTTAGCTTCATTACTAGCTGCGTGCATTGAAGCAACAGGAAGTTTTGCGAAAAATTCAAGTCTATGATGATTTGCTAGCATTGTTGTCACACCAGCGCGTCCGCTAAAATCAAACATATGCCTTGAGAAAAGACCTTCATCAGCTTTAGTAAGACTATAGTGATAGTCTCCACTCACACCACCAAAAATACCAAAGCTAAAACTTCCAGTATTGATAAAGTTCAACATAAGATCAAAACTCAAACCAGCATCAATAACTTCCCACTTGTTTGAAGCATCTTCTCTAGCAATAATTTGAGTATATCCCGCACTAACACCCCATCTTGTTCCAAAATATTTCCCATAAAAATCTTCTGATCCAAATACACCGCTAACACTAAAGCCACGCGGACCATTTTTGAGCGCATCAGAAATTACACTTGTAGCAGGTACAGCAAAACCAAAACTATTTGGCTTCAAACCCGAATCATATACTGTTGTTGCACTATAACCACCTTCAATCCCCACATAAGTTCTTGCCTGTGCCATCGAAACCAAAGCACATGAGGCCAATACGATACTTAATAATTTTTTCTTCATTTTTACTCCTGCAAAATAAATTTCCTAACCACATCGGCAAAATTTTGCAAAGCT
>CAUWEE010000006.1:0-12102 GCA_963557095.1 uncultured Helicobacter sp.
GATTTGTGAAAAAGATTTGTGAAAAAAGCAAAAAAGATTAAAAAGTGGGGGGATTCTCAAGATTAACTGCAAATCAAACGCTATCTCTTAGTATGAAGCAAACAAAACACACAAAACACAAATAAAGATTAAAACTTCTAAGGGAGCTTTTTTATGTTCTAACTAAGATAAAATGTTGCTATTTAATGATTGATGTAAAAATATTTAGCTTAATAACTAAATGCCAAACTAGAGTATTTAAATTTATTTCGAAATATAGGAATTCTTAAAATGCGCACCTTTCTCAGCTTGATTTTCTCTGGACTTTTTTTGTTTGCTTCAAACCCTGTTGATGGCATTGCTTTTAAAGTCAATAATTACCCTATCACCCTTTATGAACTCGCCACACTTCAAAAAGAAAAAAAGATCTCCAAAGATGAAGCACAAAGGCTTCTTATCCTCAAGGCAATCAAAATCCAAGAAGCACAAAAACTTCAAATCATAGCCGATGAAATTAGTATCGATAAGCAAATTGAGGCTGCAGCCTCAATGAAGGGTATCAGTCGCGATGAGTTTGTAGCACAAATGATTGGCAATGGATACTCTTATGAAGAGCTTAGAGCATTCTACAAAGAGCAAATTCAAGAAGAGTTACTTACTCAGCGCATTCTCTCCACTAGTCTCAAAATCATCGATGAAAAAGAAATTAGAAAATACTACGACGACCACAAAAAAGAATTTACCCTGCCCAAGGAAGTTGTCATCATCCAATATGCTGCACAAAATGAAAAAATGCTCGCTCAAGCCATCAATAATCCCCTAGTTCAAACCCCTGGAGTAAGCAGAAGAGAAGAAAGAGTGACTCTTGCAGGTATCAACCCTCAAATTGCCCAAATGTTTGCTCAAACAAAAAAAGGAGAATTTACACCTGTCATCAACAATGGAGGAGTCTCGTTGTCATTTTATATTAAAGACAAAATTGGAAGCATACTTATGCCTTTTGAACAAATTAAACCCATGATTATGCAACAAGTTGTTCTTTCACGCAAAGAAAAAATTCTTCAAGAATATTTCGATCGACTTATCACAAGCGCAATTATTACAAAGGTAAGAGATTAGTCTGTGGGAGAGCTAGATTATATTTACCGCGATCCACTCTTTGGCATTGCAATTTTAATCGCTATCATTGCCTCCATTATCCTTGCAGACTATTACCGCAATCTCTATAAAAAAAAGAAAAAAGAAAAATCTCTTCAATCCCTCATAAAATCTTATGAATTCAACGGCTTTTTTGATGGAATTGCAGAATTTTTGAAAGTCTCAAAAGATCCCATTCCTGCTCTTTTAATCCTAGCTAAAAGTTATGTGCGAAGCGGGGATAATCAGCAAGCAATCAAAATCTACCTCACACTCATCGCACAAACAGAAGATCCTTCTCAAAAAATAGAAATTTTGGAAGAACTTGGAGGGGCTTATTTTCAGGCAGGCTTTCTACAAAAAGCTAAGGAAATTTATTTTGAGATTCTCAAAAATAACCCCAATAATCCAAAAGCACTCTTTAAGGTTGTGCAAACTCATGAAACACTTGGCGAATATCAAGATGCTATTGAGGCTTTGGAATGTATTCGAGAAATTTCTATCTCCAAACAAAACTTCAAGATTTCACTTATGAATGACTATCTTCAAACTCAAATTCTCATTCAAGATCATCAAAAAACCCCCGAAGTCAAAGAAAAAGAATTTCTCCAAATCCTGCATCGCCAAAATCAACTCAGAAAACTGATCCTAGGACATTTTAAACTCTATTATCCCAAGCTGTTTTGGGATAACCTCCCTCAACAAGACTGGGAAAACTATATTGATTTGCTTTGGGGATTTTCTTTGGAGCAAATTCCACATGGAATCATCGCAAAATCCCCAATGATAGAAGTTTTTCAAGCTAAGGGCTATTATCCAAGCAATGCTTGCTCTAATTTTGCTCTTGAAACAATGCGGCTTTTTTCCACATATTCTTCTAAAAAAGCAAATCTAACCTTCTCCTACCAATGCAAAGAATGTTTGGATGAATTTCCTTTTGATAGTTTCAGATGTCCAAGCTGTGCAGAACTTGGAATGATGAAACTCATCTTAAGGCCACAAAGAATGCAGAATGAAAAAAATTTCTCTCTACTGTGATGGTTCTTCTCTTGGAAATCCAGGTCGAGGCGGTTGGTGCGCAATCTTGCGTTACAAAGAAAAAGAGAGAGTTATTAGTGGAGGTCAAACAAACGCAACAAACAATCAAATGGAACTTAAAGCCGTGATTGAAGCTCTTAAGATTCTCAAAGAACCCTGTGACATTTTACTCTTTAGTGATTCTAAATATGTCTGTGAGGGCATCAATTTATGGATCCATAATTGGATTAAAAAAAACTTCGCAAATGTCAAAAATCCAAAGCTATGGCAAGAATATTTAGAACTCGTCAAAGAACATAAAATCAAAGCCCATTGGATCAAAGGGCATGCTGGGCATCCTGAAAATGAGCGATGTGATAAAATTGCAAAAGAGGAAGCCAATAAATTAAAAGGATTTTGATGTTGCAAAAACTCCAAGAAACAATCAAATATCAATTCAAGAACACCGAACTTCTTCAATGCGCAATGACACATAAAAGCTGCAAAAAAACAATCAATAATGAGCGATTAGAATTTTTGGGGGATGCTGTTGTAGATCTCATCATAGGAGAATATCTCTACAAACGATTTCCTCACTATCAAGAGGGGAAACTCTCCAAAATCCGTGCTCACATTGTCAATGAAGAAGGATTAGCCAAGCTTGCAAAAAAGATTGATCTTAGTCAATACCTCTATCTTTCTCCATCAGAAGAAAACAACGGCGGGAGAGAAAAGTCCTCAATTCTTGCAGATGCCTTTGAAGCACTCATGGGGGCAATTTACTTAGAATCTGGCTTAGAAGGTGTAAAAAAAACCATTCTCGTCTGGATCAAGCAAGCTTATGATCAAATCGATTTTGAACATATTATCTCTGATTATAAAACAAGCTTGCAAGAAATAACTCAAGCTTGTTTTGGCGTTATTCCTGAATATATTTTGATTCAAGAGAGCGGACCAGATCATCAAAAAAATTTTGAAATGGCGATTAAAATCGCAGGCAAAGAATATGCAAAGGCCAATGGGAGCAGCAAAAAACAAGCGCAACAAGAATGCGCCAAACTTGCCTATGAGATTCTTGCAAAGCAATGAATACTTTTGGACAGGCACTCAAACTCACAAGCTTTGGGGAATCTCATGGTGCAGCTATAGGCGGTGTTTTAGATGGACTACCCTCCAATCTTGCGATCAATTTTTCCTTTATTGATTCCCTCATTCAAAAACGACAAGGAGGGAGAAATGCCTTTGTGACTCCACGCAAAGAAAAAGATCGCGTGGAATTCCTAAGCGGGATTTATGAGGGCAAAAGCACGGGGGCACCCATTGCCTTCCTCGTCCAAAACCAAAACACCCAAAGCAAAGACTACCAGTTAGAGGTATTCCGTCCCTCTCACGCTGATTTCACCTATTTTCATAAGTATGGCAATGTAGATTTAAGAGGAGGAGGGAGAAGCAGTGCAAGAGAAACTTTGGTGCGTGTGATTGCCTCAGGACTTGTCACTCCACTATTAGAAAATATTGAGATAGAAAGTGGAGTTTTAGGGATTGGAGGGATTGAATGCAGCAAACTTGATTTTGCCCATGCCAAAGAAAGTGAGATTTTCAGTCTAGACAAAGAGAGCGAATCAAAACAAAAACAAATCCTTCAAGAAGCAATACAAGAAGGTGATAGCTTGGGTGGCGTAGTGCTGCTTAGGGCTAGAGGTGATCTCTTGGGGCTTGGAGAACCACTCTATAGCAAACTCGATGCAAAACTAGCCGAAGCAATGATGGGGATTAATGGCGTGAAAGCTGTAGAGATTGGTGAAGGAGTGAAGGCATCACAAATGAGAGGTTCTACCTACAATGATGCTATCAAGCCTCAAGGTTTTGTAAGCAATCACTCAGGAGGAATTTTAGGAGGCATTGCCAATGGAGAGGAGATTCTTATCAAAGTGCATTTTAAACCCACAGCAAGCATCTCTTTTCCCCAAGAAAGCATCAATCGTGCAGGAGAGTCTGTGCAAATCTCTATCAAAGGGCGACATGATCCTTGCATCGCCATCAGAGGAAGCATTGTGGCAGAGGCGATGTTGCGATTAGTTCTTGCAGATATGATCATGCTTAGACAAAGAGAGATTAAATGAAAAAATGTTGGTTGTTTTTATTTCTAGCTATTTTGACAGAAGTCTTTGCAACAAGCTTGCTCAAGCTTTTAATGGGGCGATTTATGGCTATATCATTGTTTTTACACTGATTGGAATCTCTTATTATTTTATGGCTCTCTCACTCAAAAAAATTCCTGTAGGCATTGCTTATGGAATGTGGGAAGTTTTGGGAGTAAGCTGCATTGTATTGATTGGCTTATTCTTTTATGATGAGACCCTAAGCAAAACTCAAATGCTAGGCTTATGTCTTGCACTACTTGGAATTATCTTGGTGAATTTTGGACACCAAAAAAGGATAAATAATGGCTTATATCTACATTCTCATCTCTGCATTGCTAGATATCATCGCCAATATTTTGCTAGGAAAATCTGAAGGCTTCTCCAAAAAATTCCTAGGGATTCTCGCGATTTTGCTCGTATTTTTTGCCTTTTATGTGCTTTCTCTTGCAATCTTAGAAGGAGTAGATCTAAGCATTGCTTATGCCTCTTGGGGGGCACTAGGGGTTTTGGGCACAAGCTTGGGTGGAGCAATTTTTCTCAAACAAAAAATGAATCCTATTAGCTGCTTAGGCATTGCTTGTATTATTGCTTCAGTGGTTTTATTAAATTTTTAAGCTTATTTTTGTTTCAAAATATCTCCAAAGCAATCTTGGGGATATCCCACAAAGCTTCTGTTAGAATTCCTAATTCAGTTTCAACTCAAATGGAAAAACAATGAAGATAACAATCAACACCTTACAACAAAAAAAGGGGGTGGAAAAGATCACAGCAATTACTGCCTATGATGCCCTCTTTAGCAAGATTTTTGATGCTGAGGTGGATTTCATTTTGGTGGGCGATAGTCTCTCACAGAGCTTTGGCGGACACCAAGATACACTCTCAATTGGAATTGATGAGATGATTTATCACACTCAAGCGGTTTGCAAAGGCGCTTCTCAATCTCTAGTCGTTGGAGATATGAGCTTTGGGAGCTATCAAAATGACAAAATGGCGGTGAAAAATGCTGTGCGTTTCTACAAAGAAACCCAAGCTGGAGCAATCAAACTTGAAGGGGGGATCAAGCGCTCTAAGCTTATTCAAAGCATCACACAAGAGGGGATTGCGGTGATGGGACATATTGGTCTGATGCCGCAGTTTGCACGCAGTGAAGGAGGCTACAAAATCAAAGGTAAAGATGAGCAAAGCAAACAAGAACTTAAAGAATCTGCTCTTGCTCTTCAGGAAGCGGGAGTCTTTGCCCTCGTTTTAGAAGGGATCAAGGCTCAAGTTGCAACAGAGATCACTCAAATGCTCCGCATTCCTACAATTGGGATTGGCAGTGGCGCATATTGCGATGGACAGATTCTTGTTTGGAGTGATGCCTTTGGCTTCTTCACAGAGTTTAAGCCCAAATTTGTCCGCCGTTATCTTGAAGGCGAAAAGCTCCTCAAAGAAGCCTTGCGTCATTATGTCCATGATGTAAAGACACAAAAATTTCCCTCTTTGGAAGAGAGCTATTAACTTGGAAAAAATCAAGCCAAACTCAAGAATCGTAGAACTTGAAAAAATCTCCTTTGAAGAACAAGCTGATCTTTCCTTGCGCCCAAATCTTTGGGAAGACTACATTGGACAAGAACAAATCAAAAAAAATCTTCAAATCTTCATTCAAGCCTCCAAAAAACGCAATGAGTGTCTTGATCATATTCTCTTCTTTGGTCCCCCAGGACTTGGGAAAACTACATTAAGCCATATTATCGCTTCTGAAATGGGCGCAGAGATTAAGGTTACTGCTGCTCCAATGATTGAAAAGAGCGGGGATTTGGCTGCAATTTTGACCAACCTCAATGAAGGTGACATCCTGTTTATCGATGAGATTCACCGCCTTAGTCCAGCCATTGAAGAGATTCTCTACCCAGCGATGGAGGATTTTCGCCTAGACATCATCATCGGCTCTGGTCCAGCTGCCCAAAGTGTAAAAATTGATATCGCTAGATTCACTCTCATTGGCGCTACAACGCGCGCAGGAATGCTTAGCAATCCCTTAAGAGATCGCTTTGGGATGAATTTTAGAATGCAATTCTATACTTCAGATGAACTCGCACAAATTCTTACAAAAGCAAGCCTTAAACTCCAAAAACCCCTGCATCCGCAAGGAGCAAAAGAGATTGCAAAACGCTCAAGAGGGACACCACGAATTGCTCTGCGACTTTTGAAGCGCGTAAGAGATTTTGCAGAAGTTGCGGAAGAAAAAACCATCAGTTTCGAAAGAGCCAATCTTGCTTTGACAGAGCTTGGGGTTAATGAATATGGATTTGATGAACTTGATTTGAGGTATTTAAGAATTTTAAGTGAGAATGAAGGACGGCCAATCGGGCTTAATACTCTTTCTGCAGCAATGAGCGAGGATGAGAGCACAATTGAAGATGTGATTGAGCCCTATTTGCTTGCTAATGGCTATTTTGAGCGCACAGCCAAAGGCAGAATCGCTACAGCCAAAACCTTTGCTCTCTTTGGCCCATATCAAGGGAATTTATTTTAAAGGAATGAAGTGAAGCCCATTTATTTTTTCTGGATTATTTTTGCCGCCAGTGTTTATGCGATGGCACATCTTTACAACGCTTTTTTGCTCAATATGCTCATCGCATTCCTTATCTGCATCTCTACTTTTTTTCTAAAAAATTTCTTTGAAAAATATCTCAAATTCAATTGGCTCTCCTCTCTTGCAAGCGTTTGTGTCTTAATCATCCTCTTTGCTCTTCCTTTTTATTTCATTCTCAACAAAGGATTAAACTTCCTCACCCATCTTGACCCCAATACCTTCAATCAATTCATTGAGGCCTCAAAGGCAAAAATACTTCTTTGGATTAGTGATTTTCCTGAGATTTCTCTAAGAATTAAAAAAATTATGGATGATTTTTCAGGAAATTCAATTCTAGGCTATTTTCTCTCGATGAGCACAAGCGTTGCCAAATGGAGCGTCTCATTCGTCATTAACCTAGGCTTTATTGTTGTCTTCTTGTATTTCTTTTTCTACTATGCAAAAACTTTCACAGACTACATTCTCAAACTCATCCCCTTAAACATAGAGCAAACTATGGGGATTTATAATGAGGTGAGCGGGGTTTTGAATGTTGTCTTTTTTACATCACTCTTTAATGTTTTGCTTCAAGGGCTTTGCTTTGGAGCAATGAGCCTTTTCTTTGGCTATGACGGATTCTTGTTGGGTATCCTTTATGGTATCGCCTCTCTTGTGCCCATTATTGGTGGAGCTCTTGTGTGGATTCCAGTTGCATTTTATGAGCTTTATTTGGGCGATACACAAGGAGCGATTTTCATCGCACTCTATGGAGCAATCTTTATAGGTATCGTGATTGATAATGGCATCAAGCCTTTACTCATTGGCATTGTCAATAGACATCTCATCAAAACTTCTGTTGAAATCAATGAAATGCTTATCTTTTTCGCGATTTTGGCTGGCATCAATGTTTTTGGTTTCGCAGGAATTATCATTGGACCAGCTGCAACGGCACTTTTTATTGCACTTTTACGAATCTATGATGTGAATTTCAAAATTGATACCAAAATACACAAATAAGAGTTTTTAAATGAGTAAAAATCCTTTTTTAGATACAAAAAATCTCTTTTTTGGATAAAAATAATCTAACTTTTTAATAAAGGAGTTTTATGCTTTATACATTATTGGCATTTTTACCCATTGTAGTCATTTTAATTTTGATGATTGGTTTCAAGCAATCATCAAGACTCTCTTTAAGTTTATCTCTCTTGCTTAGCATTGTCATTGCCTTGTTTGCTTGGGGAATGAATGGTCTTGATGTCAGCGCTTATGTTCTTTTTGGCTTTCTCAAAGCCTTTGATATCCTTGTTATTGTTTTTGGCGCTATCCTTATTCTTAATACCCTCAAATTTAGCGGTGGAATGGATTCAATCAATCGCGCCTTCAGTGCAATTTCTACAGATCGCCGTGTGCAAGTCATCATCATTGGCTGGGCTTTTGGCGCTTTCATCGAAGGTGCTGCTGGGTTTGGAACTCCAGCAGCCTTTGCTGCTCCATTGCTTGTAGGACTTGGTTTTCCCGCTCTAGCATCAGCAATGAGTGCCTTGATCCTCAATTCAAGTCCTGTGAGCTTTGGAGCTGTAGGGACACCAACTAATGGAATCCAAATCGCAATCAACTCTCTTGTGGGATCTGAAAACATTAGCTCTTATATTGAAGAAGTTACCGTTTTAACTGCCTTCATCCACTCAATTGCAGCAATGATTATCCCCACACTTGTCGTCTTTTTGCTTGTTAGATTTTTTGGCAAAAATAAAAGCTTTAAAGATGCTTTGCCTATCTTGCCTTTTTCAATATTTGCCTCTGTGATGTTCATCATTCCCTATTTCCTTATCGCCAAATTTGGAGGCTTTGAAATCCCCTCGCTTGTTGGTGGATTGATTTGCTTAGGAATCTTAGTCTTAAGTGCCAAAATTGGCTTTCTTACTCCAAAAGATTCTTGGGATTTTGATACTCAAGATCGATGGCCAAACTTTTGGATTGGAGCACAAAAATCTCAAGAAGTGCAGAGCAACAAAAAGATCGGGATTTTTCTTGCTTGGTTGCCCTACATTCTTATCAGCCTTATTCTTGTGCTTACAAGGATTCCTCAAATCGGACTCAAGGGCTACCTCACCTCACTCAAACTCTCTTTCCCCGAGATCTTTGGTGTGGCAAATACAGCTTATAGCTTTGCCTATGCCTACCTCCCTGGAATCATCCCCTTCATTCTTGTGGCGATCTTAACAATCTTCCTCCACAAAATGAATACAGAAGAAGTAAAAGAAGCCTGGAGTGCGACATTCAAACAAGTGGGATCTGCAGTCATTCCTCTTTGTGCAGGGGTAGCGATGGTTCAACTTATGGTCAATACAGGCAATAATCCTGAAGGCTTAGAATCAATGCTTAGAGTAATGGCAAAATTTTTCGCCGATATTTCTGGTCAAGCTTATTTCATTGTTGCCCCTCTCATTGGCGTCTTGGGAGCATTTTTTTCTGGCTCCAACACCGTCTCCAATCTTCTCTTTGCTCCACTCCAATTTGAGGCGGCTACATTGGTAGGACTCAAAACTCAAGTGATTATGGCACTACAAAACATTGGAGGAGCAGCGGGAAATATGATTTGTATCAATAATATTGTCGCTGTTTGTGCAACAGTTGGATTAATTGGCAAAGGTGAGCATCGACTTTTGACTTACAATATCCTCCCTTGCATCCTTTACTGCTTTATCGCTGTTACAGCAGCGCTTTTCCTACTTTAGGAGGCATATGATGAAGGTTTATTTCTTTGGAACTTGTCTTGGGAACATGGCATATTCAAAGACTCTTATCAGCTCAATCAAGCTCTTGCAACACTTTGGTGCAGAAGTGATTTATAAAAAAGATCAAAGCTGCTGTGGACAACCAAGTTTCAACTCAGGCTATTATGAAGAGACACGCAAGGTTGCCCTAAGCAATATCCAACTTTTTGATGCTCCCTACCCCATCGTCGTTCCTTCAGGATCTTGTGGGGGAATGATGATGCACGACTATATCGAACTCTTCAAAGACACCCCCCATATTGATGAAGTGAAAGAATTTAGCTCAAGGGTTTATGATCTAAGTGATTTTTTGATTCAAAAACTTCAAGCCAAACTTCAAGATCAAGGCAAGCCAACCTCTATCACTTGGCATTCCAACTGCCATGCTCTAAGGGTGGCAAAATGCACAGACTCTTCCAAAGGCTTGCTTAGAATGCTTGAAAATGTCAATCTTATAGAGCTTGAGAGAGAAGAAGAGTGCTGTGGTTTTGGAGGAACTTTTAGCGTCAAAGAAGCTGAAATTTCCAAAGCAATGGTGCAAAAAAAGATACAAGACATCACTAGTCGCAATGTTGAATATATCATCAGCGGCGATGGGGGCTGTCTGCTTAATATTAGCGGAGCGATGAAAAAAATGGGCTCCAAAGTCAAACCTATGCATCTTTATGAATTCCTAGCCCAGCGCATTGGAATTGATTAGGAGGAAAATATGAACAGTGCAGAACTCATCTCAGAAAAACTCAACGATTCTCAACTCAGAGAAAACCTTAATTTTGCAATGGGGATGCTTCAGACCAACCGCAAAAAACTCATCAAAGATCGCTATGGAGATTGGGAAGCACTTAGAGAAGAGGGACGCAAAGTCAAGCAAAACACCCTTTCGCGACTACCAGAATTACTTGAGAAATTTGAAGAAAATGCAAGTAGAAATGGGATCAAAATCCATTGGGCAAGCACTGCAGAAGATGCCAATGAAATCATTCTCTCTCTTGCCACACAAAAGGGGGTAAATAAAATCCTCAAAGGCAAATCTATGGCGAGCGAGGAAATCCATCTCAACGCCTTCCTTAAGAAAAAAGGAATCCAAGCTGTTGAAACAGATTTGGGAGAGATTATTATCCAACTCATCGATGAGCCTCCAGTGCATATTGTCGTCCCAGCGATTCATAAAAACCGCTTTGAAATCGGCGAGATCTTTGAAAAGCATCTCAATGTCAAGCGCTTCAGCGAACCATCAGATCTCAATGCTGTAGCGCGAACGCACCTGCGCCAAGAATTTAAAGAATTCAAAATGGGCTTATCAGGTGTGAATTTTGCCATCGCAAATGAAGGAGCGATTTGGCTCTTAGAAAATGAAGGAAATGGAAGGATGAGCACCACAGTGCCAGATATCCATGTGGCCATTTGCGGAATTGAAAAAATTGTCGAAAGCTTTGATGATGCTGTGATTTTAGATACTCTCCTCATCCCTTCAGCTACAGGACAAAGCATCACCTGCTACAACAACATTATCACCTCCCCAAGACAAGAAGGAGATCTTGATGGACCAAAAGAGGTGCATGTTATCCTGCTTGATCATCACAGAAGCGATATTCTCTCAAATAAACACTATGCTAAGGCCTTGAGCTGCATTCGTTGTGGAACTTGTATGAATCACTGTCCAGTCTATGAAAAAGTTGGAGGGCATGCCTATGGAGCGACCTATCCTGGACCTATTGGAGAAGTTATCTCTCCACAAATCTTTGGAATTGATCGCTATGGCTACATTCTCAATCTTTGCTCACTTTGTGGGCGATGCTCTGAAGTGTGTCCTGTCAAAATCCCACTTGCTGATATGATTAGAGATCTTAGAAGCGAAAAAGCAGGACAAGGGAGTGGAGAAAAAATACTTGGAATCCAAAGAGTAAAGCCCAAATTGCTTGAGAAATTTGGCTTTAAGGTTTTTGCTTTCTTAGCTTCAACGCCTTGGGCTTGGAAGGCATTGCTTTGGAATGTGCGTATCTTTGGACCCCTAGCCAAACCCCTTGCTCCTTTTCTGCCCATGCTCAAACAATGGACCTCTTGCAGAGCATATCCAGAACTTGATGCAAGCTTCCACTCTCAAAGACTAGAGGGGGTGATTTATGAGTAAAGCAAAGATTTTAAATAGCCTTACACGAGCGCTCAAACACAATCCCCTAGAAACTGAACAAGAGAGTTATCAAGACATTATTCTCCCTGTCGAATCTGATTTGATTAAAGAATACAAAAGATTGCAGGAATTCAATAAGGCAGAAGTTTTTGACATTCAAGAAAATGAAATCTCCCAAACTCTTCAAACTATTTTTCACAAAGAAAAGATTGGCAAGACACTGATTCCAAGCACACTCAAAGACAAATTTGATTTCTCTATCCCTAGCCTAATCTATGATAAACCTATGGAAGAATTCAAAAATGAGCTCTTTGAAATTGAATGCGGGATTGTTGAAGCAGATTATGGAATCTCCAACTT
>CAUWEE010000007.1:0-11552 GCA_963557095.1 uncultured Helicobacter sp.
GAGGAAATGGAAATTTGCATTAAAAATCACAAGGGCATCTTAACCTACACACTAGGCAATGTGAGTGTGATAGGCAATCAATTTCTAATCCGCAATCCTGACTATGCTTTTATTTTGGATGTTAATACTCGTGGAAATGTTAGCCTAAGGGCAAATAATCAAATCGATGTTAGCCTATTGGCACAAGAATATTTTGATGGCGGGGGACACAAAAACGCTTCTGGCGGAAGGATTGAAGCTTTCAAGGAAAGTTTTTTTTATACACAAATCAAGTATCAAGTTGAACAAATTTTACAACCTTAAAGGAAAAACAATGAAGAGAGATATAGAAATCCAGGATTTAGCTTTGGAAGTGATTGATATGTTAGGTGTTGCACTATATTTTGCTGGAGCCAAAGAGAACAAACTTGAAGAGTTGATCAATTTATATATGCAGGAATTAGATAAAAGCGATGAAAATCTTCCTTATGATCAACAACACATCATTTGTCTCATTCAATCCCTGCAAAAAAAGTATCCACAGTTCTTCAATCAAGATAATTAATGACTATAACTCATCTTGCCATCATCACCATTTTGCTTGCAATTGCTCCATTTATTAGCAATCTCACAAGAATCCCTATTGTTGTTATTGAAATGCTTCTTGGAGCTTTTATCGCTTATTCTGGAATCTATTCTCAACATGGAGGCATACACACTATCGCTGAAGTTGGCTTTCTTATTTTAATGTTCCTATGCGGAACAGAAGTAAATCTTAAATCCTTTATTGAGCTCAAAAAAGAGAGAATGCTTAGCAAAATCTTTCTTTATTTTGCAATTTTATATTCTCTCTCCATTCTCATTGTCTTCAGTCAAAATCTCCCCCTTATCTACATAGCAACCTTTCCTATTATGGGGGTCGGAATGATTATGGCACTCATCAAGGAATATGGCAAAGATCATATCTGGCTCAATCTTGCCCTTAAAGTTGGTGTGATTGGAGAGCTTTTGAGCATCTGCATTCTTGTAGCCATCAATGGTTTTTATAAGCATGGCATTAGTCTTGAATTGGCTGAAACTTTTGGAGTGCTTTTGTTGTTTTTGCTTGCGACGAGCTTAGCCTTTCACTTTTTCAAACTTTTATTTTGGTGGTTTCCAACACTCAAAACTTTCATCGCACCCCATAATGATTCTTATAACCAAGATTTGAGATTTGCCGCAATGCTCTTTTTTATTTTTGTTGCCATTGTTCTCTCTCTTAAACTCGAAGTCGCACTTGGAGCATTTATTGCAGGAATGATCATTGCAACATTTTTCGCCCAACATCACAAACTCCACCAAAAGCTCAACTACATCGGCTTTGGATTTTTTATTCCTTTATTTTTTATCCATGTCGGCACAACTTTGGATCTCAAAAGTCTCTTTTCAAATCTTGAGATTCTCAAAAACGCCATAATTATCGTATCTGGAATGCTTGGGATTCGCCTCATTGGATCTTTTATTGCCTTTAAAAAATTTTTACAAACGCGCAGAAATACAATCCTTTATGCTCTTAGCGATGCGATGCCTCTGACCTTTCTTATTGCAACAGCAACACTTGCCTTGCAATTAAAAGTTATTTCGATGCAAGGATATTATGCCTTTGTTGTAGGAGCAATGATTGAGGGGATTGTTTTTATGATTCTCATTAAAATCATTCTCTCTGTATGGAAGCAGTAATTCTCTTCCAAGATCCCCTCACAACCCCCTATCTAACTCCTTTTTGGAGCTAACAGCTAAAAGTGCTAATAAATTCAAAAGGATGGGGACGAGCCTCCCAAGGCCAAATCTCTGCTTCAAATTTATAAGCCTTATAAGTCTGAATAAATTCTTCACTAAACACTCCTCCCTCCTTAAGATACTCTCGATCAAGCAACATCTCTTCAATCGCACTCCTAAGTGTATGAGGAAGCTGCTTAATACCCTTCTCTCTAATCTCATCTAAAGTCAATTCAAAAAGATCAATATCCATAGGCTCTCCCGCTGGAATCTTTTGCCTCACTCCATCAAGTCCAGCCATAAGCAAAGCAGAAAAAGCAAGATAAGGATTGCTTGAACTATCTGGAAATCTAAACTCTAGTCGTTTAGCTTTCTCTCCTTGATTGTAAGGAATTCGAATGCTTGCAGAGCGGTTTTGAGCAGAATAGGCCAAAATTGATGGAGCTTCAAAACCTGGAATGAGACGCTTATATGAATTTGTTGAAGCATTGCTAAAAGCAGCCACGCTTCGCGCATGTTTTAACACTCCTCCCAAGAAATAAAGAGCCATTTCACTCAAACCCTCATAGCCATCTCCAGCGAAAAGATTCTTGCCCTCTTTCCAAATACTAATGTGCGTATGCATTCCACTTCCATTGTCTCCATAGAGAGGTTTTGGCATAAAAGTTGCGGTTTTACCATTTAGATGAGCAACCATTTTGACAACATATTTGAGTTTTTGCACATTGTCCGCAGCCTCTAGCATATTGCCAAATTTGATTCCAATCTCTCCCTGAGCCTGTCCCACCTCATGATGCACAACAAAAGTCTCAATACCCACTTGATTGAGGACTTTTACCATTTCTGCTCGAATATCTACCATACTATCAATTGGAGGGACTGGGAAATATCCACCTTTTGTGCCTGGACGATGCCCCATATTTACCCCATCAAATTCTCTATCTCGATTCCACTCCCCCTCTTGAGTGTCAATCTCATAAGCTTGAGAATTAATGTTGTCCCTAATCTTGATGCTATCAAAAATAAAAAACTCATTCTCTGGCCCAAAATATGCCACATCTCCCAAACCAGTCTCTTCCAAATATTTCATTGCTCTTTTGACGATACTGCGTGGGCATTTTTCATAGGCTTGATTCTTGTAAATATCCCACACATCACAAAAAACCACAGCAGTAACATCTGCAGTAAAGGGATCAATGAAATATCTCACTGGATCAGGCAAGAGAATCATATCGGATTGATTGATGGGTTGCCATTTTGGCAAAGAACTCGCATCAAAGGGGATTCCTTTTGTAAAACTTTCCTCATCTATGGCAGTTGAGGAAAAACTTAGATGATGCCAAACCCCTTTGATATCTGTAAAACGAAAATCGATGAACTCAACTTCATTTTCCTTGCAAAACTCAAAAAACTCTTCAATTCTCTTATCCATTTTAATCTCCTTATCGAAAATTAAATTCTACTATTTAAGACTAGAATTTCAAAAGATTAAAGTGTTCAATAATATATTCCTGCTCTTCCTGTGTCAAAAAAGCACTCATAGGTAAAGAGAGGATCTCATCGCAGATTCTCTCACACACAGGAAAATCTCCAGACTTGTATCCCAAATAAGCAAAAGCTTCCTGTAAATGCAAAGGCAAGGGATAATGAATGGCTGTAGGAATACCTCTTTGTTTAAGCTCTTGAACAACTCTAGCTCGATTTTGAACCCGTATTGAATATTGAGCAAAAACACTTATGCAATCTTCTTTTACAAAAGGCGTAATGCAATGTCTAAGATTTTTCGAATAAAACAAGGCAATCTCCTGACGCCTTTTGATTTCTTGATCCAAAAAGGGAAGTTTTGCCAACAAAACCGCAGCTTGAATCGTATCAAGTCTTGCATTTAGACCAATATATTGATGATAATAGCGCTTACTTTGTCCGTGTTTAAGAAGAGATCGGACTTTTTGAGCCTTGGCTTCATCTTGACAAAACACAGCCCCCCCATCTCCATAACAGCCCAAAGGCTTACTGGGGAAAAAACTCGTTGTTGCAAACTCACTCAAAGCACAAGATTTTTGCCCCCGATAATTTGCCCCAAAACTTTGAGAAGCATCTTCAATTACACTTAGATTATATGCCTTTGCAATCTCATTGATTCTATCCATCTCTGCAACTTGACCAAAAAGACTGATGGGTAAGATTGCCTTTGTTTTCTTTGTGATCTTTGTTTCAATTAAGCAAGGGTCAAGATTATAAGTTTGCTCATCAATATCCACAAAGACAGGTTTAGCACCCAAAAACGCGATCACCTCACTGCTTGCAAAAAAACTAAAGGGGCTAGTAATGACCTCATCTCCATTTTGCAAGCCTAGTGCCATCAAGGAGAGCAATAGAGCATCAGTTCCGCTTGAACAAGCGATCGCATAAGGGGAACCTGTATAATGGCTCAACTTCTGCTCAAGATCACCAACCTCTTGTCCCATAATAAAATTTGTATGTTGAAGAACATTTTGAATCTGAGAGTCAATCTGAGTTTTATAAGCCTGATATTGTCTTGAGAGATCAAGAAAATCTATTTTCATAGAATTTTGCCCCCCTCCCCCTAATTTAAAAAGAAAAAATTAGAATGAAAGCTTGACAAAAGCTACGCCTTGATCATGATGGTTAGATCTAACCCATCCTCCGCCTAATCCCAATTCTACCCATTGATTCTTCAAAAGTTTCAATTGTGCAATTGCAGAAATTTCTTTGTAGTCTCCATCGGCATAGAGAAAATCAAAATCAAAATATTGATGCTCAACCCCTGCAAAAACATACCAAACTCCATTGTTTGCAGCAAAATAGTCATTCATTATTCCACCAAAAGTATTGCCATAAAAACGCGAATTTTGACCAAAATCAGTCACAATCCTATCTTCTTTGCCAACATAATATCCCCCTCCACCGAACTTAAAGAGATTGCCAATCATAAATTCTTGATCTCCCCAAGCCAAGAATGTATCTGTGCGATAGAGATCTCCATGCTGATACATTCCTCTAAGAATTGTCTTTGATTTAAAGAAGCCTTTACCAAAATTTGCCTGAACCTTCCCTCCGACTTGAAGATACTTTAAATCTACATTGTAAGTCACAAAAGGATCGATGTATAACATTTCTTTGATATTGATATCAAAACCCGTTGAAAGCAAATGTCCTGATTTTCCATATTGATGGAAGCCCATCAAATCGCTTCCAAATCGATCCGGATTTCTTTCGCCAAAACTCATAGTCTCATAAGAATAAATTCCCCACCAAGCAAAATAACGCGTATCAAATTTAAAGCTTACACCCTCATTTTGTCCAAAAAACCAATCTACTCCACTGTGTGCCTTACCATCTTTTCCTCTAAAAAAAGTTGTCGCATCATAACGACCTCCAGCAAAAGAAAACTGATTGGTATCTACACGCAAATAAGCATCACTCAACCAGTTATACCACTTGATGTCATTAAGCTTGGTAAATTGCGCATACTCAATATAATCTTTAAACTCCCCTGAAGGACTAATTGCATAAGGCATTCCTGTAGCAACACCAAATCCAACGCTCACCGCGCCCATTCCAATATCTAGTCCAGCCCTACCTGTAAAACCTCCATACCAAGGTCTTTCTCCTTGGACATCCTTATCAATCCCAAAACTGTAGGCTGTGCCCAAATGTCCAAATGCTCTAAAATCTGCAGCAGTAGCATTTGCTACCAAAGCACCTCCCAAAGCCAGACAAGCAACAAATTGTTTTTTTAACATAGTGATATCTCCCTTCATTGTAAGTTAAATTCTGTGATCCAAATCGACAGAATTCTTAAAATGTTTTAAAAATGATACTGCAAAAAAGCTCTCAGAGAGTAACTATCCCTCTTTTCATTAGTCTTACGAGTAAGAACAAAAAAATCCAAACCCAATTCTAATTTTTTGATAGGAAAATATCCAAAGCGCGTCTCAAAATCAAAGATATTTTCTTTTCCTCTCATACTTAATCGCATTGCTGTTTTAAGTGAAATATCATAAGGAAAGTGAAATTTTCCAAATAAATAAAGGGTAGTCGAGGTTCCATCCAAGATTCCATCAATATTTTCAAACTCTGTATTTTGTCCAAACACTGCAAGGTCTTTCACACCATTGGTAGCAATAATCCCTCCTCCAGCATCCAGATGACGAAGTTTGTCCCGATAAGTCAAATCAGAATAAAACAAAAGCCCACTCCCACGATAATCCTTATTGTGATAAGCAATATAAGAAAGTAAAGTTCCCTTCCAGATTAAATTTGCATTCCATCTCAAAAAACCAAAATTTGCCTCTGCTCCAATTGCTGGAGCCCAAAACATATTTGCAACGCTATAAATGTAAGGAGTAATCTTTACAACTGTATTTGGGATCTTAAAACTAGCATCCAAAAGCACAGCCCCAAGCCAATTTTCTGCAGGATAAAAACCTGTATTTTTGTAGTTTGTAATCAAAGCACTCTGATTAATCCAAGTGACTCCATAACTAATCAAAGGAGAATAATCATGAGAAAAACTAATTCCTTGCACATAATTACTTACCCAGTCTGCCTCATAGGCAAATCGTCCGACATCAAAACCAAAGTTTAATTTTGAGTTAAAAAAATTCAAGCCTAATTCTGAAATTTCAAACCAAGTTTTAGTTTTGGTAAAGCCATCTTTGACTTGGTAGAGAGGGGGGTTGAACCAAGCCGAAGTGAAAAATTTGTAACCATAAAAATTTGCACTCTGATAAGAAAAAGAAGTATTTAAATCCAAGAATGTGGAATCTCCCACAAAATCAAGATGTGAAAAAAGTCCTATATGCCCCTTTGCCTTACCTCTTTGGAAAGCATTTCCAATTTCTGAACCAAAAAGAAAGGAGAAACATAGCAAAATGCATACAAATCTTAAAACCAAATCTTTCCTCTAAGAATCAAAATTATTGATTGAAAAAAGCAAAAATTAGTCCATATCTTTTTTTGAAACATAGGTGCAACGCTGACAATGAGGATGATATGCCCGATTCATTCGAAATCCCCTGATAATATTCTGCGACAAGGACGAAGATAAAATCTCATCTAAGCTTTGCCTAACAATATCGCCTAATTCAATCACCCCATCACAATCAATACAACAGGGCACGACTTTGCCATTGGATAAAAAGCCAATCTGATGGAGTAATCCATAGCAGGATTTTTGCTCATTTAGTTGCTTACTTGAGCGATCAATCCATTCAAAATCTTTACTCAATCTCAAAAATAAATACCTTCCCAAACGCACTCTACTACCTATAAACTCACACTTCACACCAAAAGATTGACAAATTTTTTTAGCCAATTCTAAGTCTAATCGACTTTTGTGCATCCGTAAATTCAAAAAACAAGAAGATGAGAGCTTTTGATGAAAATGAGCAAAATCAAGGCAATTTTGCAGATAGTTCTCAAATTTTGGATTATTTTGATCTGTATAGGCACTCAAAGAGAGATTGACTTGCTCAATCGGCGAAGAAAGCAAAGTCTCAAAATCCCACAATGATAAATAATAACCGCTTGTTACAATTTCAATTTTGTGCTGAAATTTTGAAGCGATGGATAAATATTGCAAAAGTTTTTTATTTTTTAGAGGATCGCCCAAAATATGCAAAGCCATCCTCTCGCATCTCCCCCTAAGCTCAAAGCAAATCTTTTCAAACAAGCCTAAGTCCATCAGCCCTCTTCTGCCTTTGGGTGCTGGACAAAAGCTACAAGTTAAACCACAAACATCACTAATTTCTACATAGGCTTTTTTAAACATTGAATCTAAAATGCATCACATCTCCATCTTGGACAATGTATTCCTTCCCCTCAACCCTCATAACTCCTGCTTCTTTGGCCTTTGCCTCACCCCCATACTTGATAAAATCTGCATATGAGATCGTTTCTGCTCGAATAAAGCCTTTTTCAAAATCTTTATGAATCACACCTGCAGCTACAGGAGCACAATCCCCCTTTCTAATCGTCCAAGAACGAATCTCTTTGACACCAGCGGTAAAGTAGCTAATCAAACCAAGCTTTTCAAAGCCTTTTTGAATAATTTGTTCCAAACCACTCATCTGACAACCCAATGAATCAAGAAAGTCGCTTCTTTCTTCATCACTCATTCCTACCATCTCTTCCTCAAGTTTAGAGCAAAGCTTAATCACTTCACTTCCGCTCTTTTGTGCAAATTCTTTGAGAGTTTTGACATAGACATTATCTTCAAGCAAATCTTCTTCACCAACATTTGCTCCAAAAATCACTTCTTTATTTGTTAAAAAACGAAGTTCCTTATTGAGCTCTTTAAAACATTCATTCTCTTTTTCCTCAAAAGTTCTCGCAGCCCTTCCCTCTTCTAAGTGGTTCTTTAATCTCAAGGCTAGATCAAGAGAGGCTTTGGCATTTTTATCTGCCTTGCTCTGTCGTTCAAGTCTCTCAATTCGCTTTTGCAAAGTTTGCAAATCAGCAAGCAAAAGCTCAAGCTCAATAATCTCCACATCCCCAACAGGATCGACGCGCCCCTCAACATGTGTCACATTCTCATCCTCAAAACAACGCACAATATGCAAAATCACATCGCACTCTTTAATATTTCCTAGAAACTGATTCCCTAAACCCTCTCCTTTACTTGCCCCCCTTACAAGCCCAGCAATATCTACAAATTCAACAATGGAGTTTTGAATGCGTTCAGGATTGACAATCTTGGCAAGCTCCTTAAGCCTTGCATCAGGCACAGGAACAAGAGCTCGATTGGGTTCAATCGTGCAGAATGGGTAGTTTGCAGCCTGAGCATTTTGAGTTTGACTTAGAGCATTAAAAGTTGTAGATTTTCCAACATTTGGAAGTCCAACAATCCCAATTGACAAGCCCATTTATTTCTCCTCACACAAAGATTGAGCAAATTCCACGCAGCCTCTAACACCAATTCCGCTCGCTCCATAAGGATTGATATCCCACTCCTTTTCCACATAAGCTGGTCCAGCAATGTCTAGATGAAGCCATTTGTCCTTGTATTCTTCTTGAATAAACTCTTCAAGGAAAAGTGCTGCCGTGATTGCTCCACCATAACGCGATGAAGAAATATTACAAATATCAGCAATTTTTGAATTAAGCAACTTTTTAAGATGAGCATTAAAGGGAAGCTGAGCCACAAGCTCTCCACTTTTTAGGGCATTCTGTTCATAACGCTTTTTAAGCTCTGCATTATTCCCCATAATGCCATAGGTATATTCTCCCAAGCCCACTACACAAGCCCCTGTCAAGGTTGCCAAATCAATCAAATAATCAGGCTTTAAATCTTGTGCATAACTCAAACAATCAACCAAAACCAATCGTCCCTCTGCATCAGTATTGCGCACTTCAATTGTTTTTCCTTCACGGGAGAGCAAAACATCATCGGGTTTATATGCATTGCCTCCGATCATATTCTCAACGGCGCCAATGATTCCATGCACCTCCAAGGGTAATCCAAGTTCTGCAATAGCAAAAACAATCCCCATCACCGCACAACCCCCACTTTTATCTGCCTTCATCGTAACCATATAGTCCGCTGGCTTCAAACTCAAACCCCCACTATCATAAGTCAATCCCTTTCCCACAAACACAAGCCTTGCTCTGCTTTGCTTAGGCTTATAGCTCAAATGAATGAGCCTTGGAGACTGATTTGATGCTTGAGCGACGGCTAGGAGTGTATGCATTTTTTCATCACGCATTTGAACTTCATCTAAAATCTTGCATTCAACTCCCAAATTTTTAGCCTTAGTTTGGGCTACCTCTGCCAAAAAGCTAGGAGTGGCATCATTGGGTGGAGTATTAACCAAATCACGCACAAAGTTAATCTGTGATGCAAGGATTTTACTCTCTTTGAGAATCTGCTCACAAGACTCGCACTCTGTATCAATCAAGATTTCTTGCAGCTTGCTTTCTTCCTTTTTGCTTTTGTATTTTTCAAAGACATATTCGCCACAATAAAAGCCCATTAAAATTGCTTTGAGTTTCTCCTCTTCACATATTTTCACTTTCGCACTTTCAAAAGGAAGTTTCTTTGCATACCTAATCGCCCGACTTGCGGATTCCCTTAAAGCATCAGCTTCATAAGAATCACACTTTACATACAAGATTTTTTTCTCTTGTGCAAAAAGCAATTCTTTGAAATCCATTTTCTTAAGAAAATCTTCATTTTGATGCCCCTCAATAGAAGAGATAAACTCGATTTTATATTCAGCCTGTGCCTTTGAAATTTTAATTTCTAACATTTTCTACCTTTTGTCTTTTTTGAGTTTTGTAATGAAAGTAATACAAGATCCCACCTCCAAATGCAATTGCCAAAGGAATTAACAAATAAGGGTGAGACTTAAACCATCCAAAAATCTCCCAAATCAATTCCCCAAAATACCAAACAAACACAATCGTAATACTTGCCCACACCCAAGCACTTAAGAGATTGATAATGGCAAATTTAATCGCGCTATAACGGGTAAGTCCTATGCTTATGGGGATAATCGTTCGCATGCCATACATATAGCGTTGAATAAAAATAATAGGCCAGCCGTATTTTTTGAGCAAAAGATGAGCAAGGGCAAATTTTCGCCTTTGAGAGATAAGCATTTTATGAAGATTTTTTTTGTTCAATCGCCCAATATAAAAATAAATCTGATCTCCCACAAAACCCCCAAGTCCTGCAATAAAAATTGCTAAAAAAAGATTCATATGCCCATCATGTGCGGCAAGTCCTGCAAAAATAAGCCCCAACTCCCCCTCCAAAATGCTCCAACAAAACAAAATCAAATAACCCCAAGTCCCCGCATGGGTGTTCCATAAATCAATAATCCACTCTTCAAATCCCATCATTAATCCTTGATTTCCAAAAGACTATAAACTGCACTTTTTGCTCTTAATTTGCTTGATCCACCCAATTCGACTAGATCAAGCAAAAAACAAGCCTCCACACATTCTGCACCCACCTCTTCGATCAACTCAACTCCAGCAAGCGCAGTCCCTCCAGTTGCGATCAGATCATCGATTAAAACCACTCTTGCCTTATCCTTATTTTTAAAAGCATCTAGATGAATTTCAATCTCATCTTCCCCATATTCCAACACATAGCTCTTGCTCCTTTTTTGATAAGGAAGTTTACCTTTTTTGCGAATTGGCACAAAGCCAATTCCAAGAGCATAAGCCAAAGCTGCTCCAAAAATAAAACCTCTTGATTCTAAGCCAACAATAAAATCAATATCCTGCCTTTCATAGCGTTCTTTTAAATGAGTGATTAAAAGAGAGTAAGCCTCAGCATCATTGATAAGTGTCGTAATGTCTCGAAACAAGATTCCCTGTCGCGGATAATCTGGAATTTCTCGAATTCTTGAGAGCAACTTCTGTTTTAACATAACAAATCCTTATAAAAGCGCTTCAATTTTTTGCTCCAATTCTTTAATTCTTGCTTTATAGCGGTCAGTTTCAATTTTATATTGTGAATTCTTTTGTTTTAGTCCTCGAATATCACCCTTAAGCGCTGAGAGCTCTTGAGTTAGAATATCAATATCTCCCAAGGCTCTTTGGAGTTGCACCTGATGCTTACGAATCAAAATTTCAGCATCTTGAAGAGTAAGTTTCATTTTGGCGGAATTTTTTTCCTCCTTTTGTGCAATGGATCGATAGTAAAAAGCACGAATTCCCATATACAAAACAAAAAGGATTATAGATGTTAGTAAAAACCAATCTCCAACAAAACTCCAAAAACTTGGCATTTAATCCTCCCTTACCACTTCTTCAATTTTTTGAATCCTTTTAAGATGTCG
>CAUWEE010000008.1:0-11477 GCA_963557095.1 uncultured Helicobacter sp.
TGATCAAAAGTGCAATGGCATTGGGAGGATTACTCCTTGAAGGTATTGGAGATACAATGAGAGTCTCTATCACTGGAGAGCTTGAAGAAGAAGTCAATGTTGCTCGAAATATCTTGCGCTATAGCGGTCGTTTGCAAGAGGGGGTGACTATTATTTCCTGCCCGACTTGCGGAAGAATAGAGGCAGATTTAGTTAGTATGGTTAAAGAAGTACAAAAAAAACTTGCCCATATCAAAACTCCTCTACAGGTCAGCGTAATGGGTTGCGCAGTTAATGCCCTAGGTGAAGCAAAACATGCAGACATTGCCATTGCTTTTGGAAATCATGATGGATTAATCATCAAGAAAGGAAAGATTCTTTGCAAACTCAAAGAGGATAAAATCTTAGAAACATTTATCCAAGAAGTCGAGTTAATGGCAAAAGAGAAGGCAAATGAGGATAGATAGCAATATCCATTTGCAAGATTAAAGCATTAAATCTCAAAGCCACTTAAAGCCTTTAATTTTACAAACCATAACAAGTCCTCTTTCTTTTGAGTTGGGAAATTAAAAAGAATAAAAAGTTCAAAAATCAATCTTAAATCCCTGTGTAAAACACCTCACCCCCAATTCAAACAACATAAAAATTTTCAAAGAGTTTCACGCCAACTCTATCCATGATAGTTTGGAGCTTCCTTAGTGATATCGACATCATGAACATGAGATTCTCTTAATCCTGCGTGTGTAATCTCAACAAACTCTGCTTTTTCCCAAAGTGTTGGAATATCTTTGCGTCCTAGATAGCCCATGGAGCTTCTAAGTCCGCCTGCTAGCTGATGCAAAATATCTTTGATCTTCCCACGATATGGCACTCTTCCCTCAATTCCCTCTGGGACAAGCTTATCTTGTGCTGTGCCCTCTTGAAAATAACGATCGCTACTCCCCTTTGTCATTGCTCCAATGCTACCCATTCCTCGATAGCTCTTATATTGACGCCCTTGATAAATCAGCAAATCCCCTGGACTTTCCTCTGTTCCTGCCAAGAGACTGCCAATCATCACACTTGATGCACCAACAGCAAGAGCTTTTGCCACATCTCCAGAATATTTAATTCCTCCATCAGCAATAATGGGAACAGCATATTTTTGTCCCACTTCAGCGCATCCAGCAATTGCTGAAATTTGGGGCATACCAACTCCTGCTACAATTCTTGTTGTGCAAATACTACCTGGTCCAATCCCCACCTTTACCGCATCTGCCCCAGCTTGAATAAGATCAAGAGTTGCTTGAGGGGTGACAACATTACCCACAATCACATCAATTTTTAACTCTTTTTTAATCTGCTCTAAAGTTTGAATAATATTTTTAGAGTGACCATGTGCGCTATCAAGCACGAGCACATCTACCCCAGCTTCACAAAGTGCTTTGGCCCTATCAAATTGCCCTGCTCCAATCGCTCCGCCAACGCGTAATCTCCCCAAAGAATCTTTATTTGCATTGGGATATTCAATCTTTTTTTGAATATCTTTGATTGTAATTAAACCCTTGAGCCTATAGTTCTCATCAACAATGGGAAGTTTTTCGATTCGATGCTTATGCATCATCATCTTTGCTTCATCCAAACTAATTCCCTCTCTTGCTGTAAAAAGAGGGGATTTTGTCATTAAATCACCAATTTTCTTACTCAAGTCTGTCTCAAATCGCATATCACGATTAGTCAAAATTCCAATGAGCACCCCTTGATGATCTACAACGGGCACACCAGAAATCTTGTAATTATCCGTGATCTGCTTTGCATCAAGCAAAGTTGAATCTGCTTTTAGAGAGATTGGATCATTAATTACTCCACTCTCACTCTTTTTGACCTTACGAATATGCTCAACTTGGGAGGCAATGTCCATATTTTTGTGGATAATTCCAATTCCTCCAAGACGCGCCATTGCAATAGCTGTGCGACACTCAGTAACCGTATCCATCGCCGCACTGACAAAGGGGATGTTTAGTTGAATATTTTTACTTAATTTACTTTGAAGATTCACTTCTTTTGGAAGAACTTCAGAATAACTTGGGATGAGCAAGACATCTTCAAATGTCAAAGCTTTCTGCACAATCTTCATCTCTTTCTCCTTAAAAAATTTTTCCAATTTGTTTTTCTAATCCTAAAGCTGCATCAAGCAAGCTCTGCTCATCAAAGGTTTTGCCAATAAATTGCATCCCAATAGGAAGTCCTTGATCATTTGTAGATACAGGCAGAGAGATCGCTGGAAGTCCAGCAAGATTAACAGAAATCGTATAAATATCACTCAAATACATCTCAAGTGAAGAAGAGCTGCTATTGAGTTTGGGTGCAACACTTGGAGCAATAGGAAACAAAATCAAATCTGTGTCATGAAAAATTTCATTGAATTCCATTTTGATGCGCTCTCTAACTTTTTGCGCCTTAAAATAATAAGCATCATGACAACTGCTACTAAGCACAAAATTTCCTAGCATAATTCGCTTTTTAACTTCATCCCCAAATCCTTGAGTGCGTGTTTTGATATACAAATCAGAAAGATTGTCAATATTTTCTGCCCTATTGCCATAACGCACTCCATCAAATCGAGCAAGATTTGAACTTGCTTCAGCAGTGCAGATTACATAATATGCGCTAATGTGATAACTTGGATCAAGCATTGTTTTTTCAACAATGGTATGCCCCATAGCTTCCAAAATCGAAATCGTTTTTTCATAAGCATCTTGAATTTCTTGACTTGCGTTATCTAAAATATTTCTCAAAACAGCAATTCTAAAGAGTTTATTTGGATTGAGATTTGGATGAGTTTTGCAAAACTTCAAAGGAGAAGAACTCGAATCAAGGGGATCATTTCCGCTAATTGCATCAAATAAAATGGAAGCATCTTCTACATTTTGTGTCATTGGACCAATTTGATCTAAACTTGAGCTATAAGCCACAAGTCCATAGCGGCTAACTCGACCATAGCTTGGCTTCAATCCGACACAACCACAATATCCAGCAGGTTGGCGAATTGATCCACCGGTATCACTTCCAAGAGCTGCGATTGCGATCCCTCCAGCCACAGCTGCAGCACTTCCTCCACTACTTCCACCAGGGGTTCTTGAAAGATCTCTTGGATTTAAAGTTGCACCATAACAACTACTTGCACTCGTGCTTCCCATCGCAAATTCATCCATATTGGCTCTTCCAAAGCCACACATAGAAGACTGATGAAGTTTTTCAACAACGCTTGCATTATAAGGGGCAATATAACCCTTTAAAATCTTGCTTGCGCAGGTAATTTCCCAGCCTTTAACACTGATATTATCTTTGATAAGAATTGGCACTCCCCCATCTCTACTTTCTTGAATCTCACCTATATAAGCATTGAGTTTTGATTCTTTTGCCTTATGTTTAATTTCGTCCTTAAGCTCTCTCAAACTTACTTCATCAAGCTTGAGAGCTTCCTTGAGAGTCACCATTACCTTTGCTCCAGATATGTTTTTTGAAATTATAAGAAAAAATCTAGAGGCTTAGGAGAAAGTTTGACTCCTCCTAAGCTTTTATAGAGATAAAGCAAAGACTAGGCTAAAACTTATCGCCATCTTTTGGTTTGTATAATTTTTGCATCCAAGTATCAATTGGGGCTAATGCCTTATAGAAAGCAGGAACAACAAGCAAAGAAAGAATCATTGAAAGCAGAAGTCCTCCAATGACAGAAATCCCCAATGGGGCCTTCATCGACGATCCACTTCCTACGGCAACAGCCAAAGGCAACATTCCAAAAACCATTGCAATTGTTGTCATCAAAATCGGATGCAATCTAAGTTCTCCAGCTGTAATCAAGGCTTCATCAATCCCCATTCCCTCTTCTCGTTTCTCATTTGCTACATCAATAAGTAAGGTCGCATTTTTCCCTACTAAGCCCATAAGAAGCATAAGTCCCATAAAAGAGAACATGCTCAAAGGTTGCCCAGTTACAAAAAGAGCGATAAAGGCTCCAGCAAAACTCAAAGGCAAGGTAACCATAATAATGATGGGTTGCACCAAACTCTCATAAAGCGCAGCCAAAATAAGATAAATGAGCACAAAAGCAGTCAAGATTGCTATCCCAAAAGCATCCACAGTCTCTTGCATATTCTCTGTATCTCCTTGAGCTTTAAAGCTTACACCTTCAAGAAGCCATTGATCTTTGTGTTCAATCGTTTTTTGCATCATCTGCCCTAGACTTAGACCACTCCCCTTTTTGGGAGCAGCATAAACAACGATATTTTTTTGACGATCAAGACGAGAAATAAGAGAAGGGGTAGAACTTTCTTGGATTTGAACCAAGCCATCCAAAAACATCAAATCCCCATCTTTGTTTTTGATTTGAATCTTTTTAAGATCATCAACAGAAACCCTCTGTGAGTTTGGCACTCTAATTGTAATGTCATATTCTCTTCCCCCTTCTTTAAAATATGAAACAGCAACTTGTCCAGAAAAAGCTGAACTAATAATTTGTCCCAAATCAGAAGCTGAGATACCGTATTTATTTAGATAAGCACGATTAATCTTGATTCTATATTCGGGTTGATCTGCCGTAAAACTAGAATGAATGCTTTGAACATTGGGATTTTGTGCCAAAAACTCCATAAGCTTTTGCGCACTTTGCTTAACTTTCTCATAATCAGAACCAAGAATGTTGAGCTGATAAGGAGTGTTATCCCCACCCCCTCCAAAATCACTCACTTCACTAGCATTGATACTAAAACCTTTAGCAAAGGGGCTAAGTTTTAATTTTTTCACCACCTCATTGGCAATTTCAAACTGACTTTTCTTCCTTTTCTTGACATCTACAAGGGCAACATAAATCTTTGCTTTATACGCTGCTCCATTAGAATAGCCCACTTCAAGCGTGCTAAAAGCAACATCGGGAGTCTGATTTACCATTTCTTGCAAGGCTAAAGTCTTGTTTTTCATCTCCTCAAGGCTGATACCTGGATCTGTAGAAATATAAATATTAAATTTACCCTTATCCTCTTGGAGCATAAACTCCACTCCAGTTTTTCCAAGTAAAAAAATCGAGGCCATAAAAACCAAAAAAATCCCCGCAATGACTTTAAATTTGTTTTTTAATACAAAAGTGAGAATCTTCATATAAAAGGAATCAAGTTTTGCAAAAATGGGCTCAGTGCGATAATAAAACTTTGAATGTTGAGGATTCACAACAATAGCGCTTACCATTGGAATAACAGTAATTACGACAAGATAAGATAAACCGATTGCAAGTGCGATAGTAATTCCAAAACTCTGGAAAAAGCGTCCAACAATTCCACTCATACTTCCCACAGGAATAAAAACAGAAAGAAGCATTGCTGAAATTGCCACAAGTGCAAAACCAATCTCATGCACCCCTTCATAAGCTGCCTCTCGCTTACTTAAACCTGTTTTTAATTTTTTGTGAATATTTTCAATGACAACAATCGCATCATCAATAATGATTCCAATTGCAAGAGTAATGGCTAAAAGTGTAATCATATTGAGCGTAAAACCAGCAAAATGCACCAAGGCAAAAGTTCCCATCACCGAAACTGGGATACTCAAAGCAGAAACAAGGGTAATTGTCAAATTTCTTAGGAAAAAGAAAACGATAAAAACAGCTAGGCAAGCACCCAAAATCAAATCAACAGACTGCTTAATATACTCTGTGCTATCATCGACAATATCGATTTCATAGCGGGGATCAATAGCTTTAACTTGAGGAATAAGAGTCTTTACTCCATCTGTGATTTGAATATCATTTTTGCCTGCAATCTTTTGAATATCCAAAATGACGCCGGGCTTTCCATTGAAAGTCGCATAAGTCGTATCTTCAGAGAGACCATCAACAATTTTTGCAACATCACCCAATCTTACCCCTTCAGCAACTCGAATATTGCCAATATCCTCAATAGTCTGACTATCTGCCTCAGTAATAATAGTCCATTCATTTGTTTTATCCACAATTCTTCCACCATCGATCTCAACATTGCCATTCTTTAAAGAATCTGCAATTGAAGAATAGGTAATGCCATATTTATTGACCAAGGTGGGATCAGGAAAAATCTTAATTTCTCTTTCTCGATAGCCCTTTAAATCCACTAGCGCTACACCAGAAACTCTTTGAAAAATAGGTTTAATACGATCATTAACATAATACATAAGCTCAGTTTCTGGAACTTGTGTGCTACTTACAAAAAGCGTAATTACAGGGGCACTACTTGTATCCGCCTTGTCAATAGTGGGAGATTGAATACCGCTGTCAAATTGCACAGAGGATACCTTATCGCGCACATCATTGACCGCTTCATCGATAGGCTTTTCAAGCTTAAACTTAGCAACAACAATACTCATATTACGAACACTAGTTGAGGTAACCTTATCGATTCCATCGATCCCCATCACCACTTCTTCAATCTTATCTGTTACCTTTGTTTCAATAGTCTCTGGACCAGCCCCTGGATAAGAAGTTTTAATCATAACAATAGGAAAATCAACATCAGGAAAAAGAGAAATAGGCATTTTCTTAAGAGCTAAGAATCCAAAAAAGACAAGCGACAAAGCAAACATTAAAGTCGTGATTGGACGCGTAATTGCAAACTTATACATTGTTACTCAACCTCAATATAACCATCACCAAAAGTCCCTGGCATCATTCCCCCTACTTCAGCTTCGGCTTTAATTTTTCTAGTTTTTTCATCAACAATTGGATAAATTTTATTGAGCTTCACCTTATGTTCCTTGTTGCCCATCTTGAAAACAAAAACATCACCAATCTTAACTGCTCCAGCATATTTCACATCAAATTCTAAAACCATCTTAGTTTCTTTGCTTATAAGACGGAAAAGAGTTGTGCTATTTGCACCCACTCCATCTCCAAGCTGAATCTCTCTTGAGGCAACAATTCCATCAAAAGGGGCGATAAGGATTGTTTTTTTAAGCAATTCTTTTTGATACTCAATGTTATATCGAGACTGCATAAGACTACTTTCAAGATTCTTGTAATCTGAGTAATATTTATCCAAGGTATTGCGATCTACAGCTCCACGAGTTTGCTTGTAACGGCTATATTGCTTTTTTGCAAAAAGATATTGCTGTTCAATTGCCTTGCTCTGTGCTTCTTGAATCTTGATATTTGCCTTTTTGTCACGATTTGATAGTGCAAGCAAAACTTCGCCCTTTTTCACATTGTTACCCACATCAACTAAGAGCTCATCAACAATCCCCGAACTATCAAGCATCAGATTCGCATCTTGCACAGCCTGAACATTAAAAATGGCATAAACTCTCTCTTGTTTGGGCTGAGCCAAAATAAAACCAAAACAAATTAAAAAACAAACAAGCTTTTTCAAATTCAACTCCTTTTATTGAACATACTGCAATAGGTTTTGCCCACTATAAAATGCAAAATAAGTTGCTTCAGCAGTAAATTTCTGACTCAAGGCATTAAGATAATCTACATAAGTTACAAGCTGTGCATCATAGCGTTTGCTTACATTCTCAAATGTGATAATGGCAGATCTCAATCCAGCTTGGGCTGATTTGATTTTGATCTTTGCTGTCTTAAGCGACCTTTCATAAAGCATAATATCTTTCTTTTGCTCTTCCCTCTTGTAGTTCAATTCTTTAAAAGTTTGCATTTGGCTAAAACCAATCGCCTCTCTTTGTTTAAACAAAGCAAAGGAATCTAGAGTCATACTCACAGAAATTCCCACAACATTTTGAATCTTTTCCTGTGGTTTTAATACTGATGAGTTCCCAAAGACATCCCCATAACTAAAGGTATTGTAGAGATTGATTTTTGGAGCATAAGTCAGCTGTCTCTTTTGAAAATCAATACTTTGAACTTGAGCTTGAAGAGAAGTGATGTCCGCTCTTTCCTTCTTGATTTGAACATTGGGATAAACCAATTCATTTCTCACAATTTGTTTAACTTCACTGCTAGTGAGCAAAGACAGATTCAGACGATTTTGTTCGATATCAAGCTCTTTTTGTGCAATTTGATAATCCGTCAAAGAAGCTTCGGCTTTGAGTGATTCCAAATCATCAACAGTCGTCAAACCAGAAGAATAAAGCTTTTGCAATCGCTCAACATTGCTCTGCAACAGTTTTCTTTTCTGTTTCAAGGAGATAAGATTGGAATAATTTGTAAAGTATGCATAATATTGCTGAATAATTTGAAGGTTCTGCTCTGTAAAGTTTCTATCCGCGATTGCTGATCGATACAAAGCATCTTTTTGCTTCACCTTATTGATCGTGCTAAACCCACTATAAAGCTCCAAATTAGCAGTAACTCCAGCCTGATTTCCCCCATAATATTCCCTTCTATTTTGAATAGAGGGATTAGTCTGATACTGATAATTATAATTTGCAGAAATTGTCGGGCCAAATTCCAAAAGTGCAGAGACTTTTTCGGCTTCCGCTTTGGCAATACCATCATTTTTGGCAATAAGCTGATAATTTTTTTTTTGCTCTCCCCAACAGATCTTTTAGCCCAATAGATTGATTTGTGCTCTGAGGCAAAAGCTGTTTAATGTCAAAACCCTTGACACTTAAGTCTTGCTTTTGTGCAGAAAAAAGCGGGCTACCCAAAAGCAAAAAAGAAACAAAAATACATCTTGCCTTTATTGTTATCCTATCCATAAAATATTCTCCAAAATTAAGAAAAAAGCTCCATTTGTATGCAAACTTTCATCTCCAAATCGCTTCAATTTACTTCTTATAATTTGCAATGGCTTTATGCAAAATTTGCTCCGCTTCCTTCTTGCCTTGATATTCTTTGACTTTCACCCATTTATTGGGCTCAAGAATTTTATAAGTTTCAAAAAAATTCTTAATGCGATCAAGTGTAATTTGAGGCAAATCTTGCAAAGTTTGAATCTTTTCATAGCGTGGATCAATCTTGCTCACTGGCACAGCCAAAAGTTTTTCATCAAGCCCACTCTCATCTTCCATAAGTAAAACTCCAATCAAACGACAAGGAATCACACTTCCTGCCTGAAGGGGATATTCATTCAACACAAGCACATCAGCAGGATCTCCATCTTCGCTTAAAGTATTGGGAACAAAACCATAATTTGCAGGATAGAACATCGCACTATACATCACACGATCTACCATTACTGCACCGCTTTCCTTATCAATCTCATATTTAATATTGCTCCCGTAAGGGATTTCAATCACAGCATTGATTTTCTCTGGATTTTCTCCAACTGGAATTTTTGATAAGTTCATTTTTTCTCCTTTAAATTTTAGTTTTAATATAGCTCTCAACTTCAGAAACAATTTCTTCGATCGTTCTTTCTCCATTGATTTTTTTCAAAATCCCTAGTTGATGATAAAAAGCCTCAATTTCACCAAGAGGCTCAAGATAAACTTTCATTCGATTTTTGAATACCTCGACATTATCATCATCCCCTCTTGCGCGCCCCAAAACACGATCACGGGCGACTTCTTCACTCACTTCGACTTCAATTACGCTGATGATCTTGATTTTAAAACTTCATTTAAAGCCTGCATTTGCTCAACGCTGCGAGGATATCCATCGATTAAGACAACATCTTTAGGAGCACGCTCAATTGCTCCAACAATAGTCTCAACTACAATATTTAAAGGCACAAGATTTCCCTTGCTTGTAAAGCTCTCAATCAGCTTGCCTTGCTCACTGCCACTTGCAACCTCTGCTCGCAATAAATCTCCAGTTGAGTAATGCACCATCTCTTGGGCATTCCTTTGTGCAATCATCTGCGCATCTGTTGTTTTTCCACTTCCTGGAGCCCCAATAATTAAAAATATTTTTTTCATGTATTCTCCTTTTGTTCTCTAATTCTTAAATGCAATTCCCTCAATTGTTCCAAACTCACAGCACTTGGTGCCTCTGTAAGCGGGCAACTTGCCTTTTGAGTTTTTGGGAAAGCGATGACATCACGGATGCTACTTGCACCGCTAAGAAGCATAATGAGTCGATCAAAACCAAAAGCAATTCCTCCATGAGGTGGGGCACCAAAACTCAATGCTTCAAGTAAAAAACCAAATTTATCGTTTGCCTCATCAGCACTAATTCCCAAGAGTTCAAACACCTTGCTTTGAATCTCACTTTTATGAATACGCATACTTCCACCACCTAGTTCGACGCCATTGAGCACCATATCATAGGCCACAGATTCGATTTCCTCGATCTCTTCTTTGTCTAGATCTTTTGGCATTGTAAAAGGATGGTGAAGCGCTTTTACTCTTCCCTCATCTTTTTCAAACATTGGAAAATCTACAACCCATAAAAACTTCAAATCTTCTGGATGAATAAGCTGCAAATCTTCTGCGATCTTCAAGCGTAAGCGCCCCATATAATCCCAGACAATCTTTTTCTCACCAGCTCCAAAAAAAACAATATCTCCCACAGCAAGATCTAATCGCTCACAAAGCTTTTGATAGCCAATCTCGCTCATAAACTTATACAAAGGACCTTTGACTTCATCCTCTTTGATTTGAATATAAGCCAAGCCTTTTGCTCCAAATTTTCGAACAAATTCTTCTAGTTCTCCCAAAATCTTGCGTGAAAAGAAAGGATCGCCCCCTTTAACCTTAAGAGCTTTAAATCGATTATTTTTGCCATCTTGAGCAAGGGAGGCAAACATTGTATTACTAGAATCCACAAAACAATCTGCTACCTCTACAAGAGGCATTTCAAAACGCAAATCAGGCTTATCACTACCATAGCATTCCATAGCGTCCATATAGTCCAAATGTGGAATCTTATAGGAAATACTCTTGCCACATGCTTTAAAGATTTCAAGGATTAAATCTTCTGCGATTTGCATGACATCTTTTTCTTCACAGAAACTCATCTCAACATCGATTTGACTAAACTCTGGCTGCCTATCAGCGCGCAAATCTTCATCTCTAAAGCATTTTGCTATTTGATAATATCTCTCAAAGCCACTCATCATAAGCAATTGCTTAAATAACTGCGGGCTTTGCGGAAGCGCATAAAAAGAGCCATCATGCACACGACTTGGCACAAGATAATCTCTCGCACCTTCTGGCGTTGCCTTTGTGAGTATGGGTGTTTCGACTTCTAAAAAGCCATGGGATTCTAAAAAATTACGCGTAACACTTGCTATTTTTGCACGCAATTTAAAAATATCAAGGCTTTTTTGACTACGCAAATCAAGGTAGCGATATTTTAATCGCAACTCCTCATTTACGCTTTCATCACCTATGATAATGGGCGTTGTTTGTGCCTTGTTTTCAATAGTGAGAGTGTCTAGCACGACTTCTATTGCACCTGTTTTTAACTTTGGATTGACTAAACCCTCGCCTCTAGCCCTTACTCTGCCTTTTGCTAATAAAACATATTCATCACGCACACTTGAAGCTATCGCGTGAGCCTTGCTACTTGGGTCTGCTACAAGCTGTATAATACCGCTTTTATCACGCAAATCAATAAAGACAACACCACCATGATCACGATAACTATTACA
>CAUWEE010000009.1:0-11370 GCA_963557095.1 uncultured Helicobacter sp.
AAAGTTGATGTGTTTGGGATTAATTTCATAGTTTAAAAATTCTTGTGGATTTGCCGTAGGGATTGCTCCCTGATTGGGTGTTTTGCTCATCATTCCTATGTAGGTGAAAGGATACTTTCTTTGATAGAAGTCAATAAGTTTTAGTGTCTCCATTGAGATTGTTTGATTGACAAGTTTGGTTTCTGTCTTGATATCTTGTTTGATTCTGTTGTTTTTTACCCTGATGATATTTATATAACAGGTATCTAGGTCAAGATTGATGCCGATGAATACTTTAGAATAAAACGATCGAATAAAATTGAGAAACACAGATTTCCTTATGTTTTTAATAGTTTTTCTTAATAGGAAGCGAATTTTGTTCCATAAATGAAAGATCTTGTTCGAGATAGATTTTGAGATTCCTCTGATTTTCTTCAAGGCACAAATGGGGATCTAGCCATAGTGGAGGCAGGACATAGTAGTCAATGATTCCGAAGGGTTTGGGGATTTTCATCTTATCCCAACTTTTGAGTTGCCAAAATTTCCTAGGCTCTATTCTTAGTCCAATAATTTTTGTCTGACTTTTGAGCGCCATTACAATTGCTCCTTTGGCAATAGAGTGATAGGGTCCTCTAGGACCATCTGGAGTAAGTCCGATATTCCAGCCGTTTTTGAGTTTATTTAGCGCATCAATGAGCGCTTTTGCTCCACCTTTGCTGCTTGAACCTCGAATAGGGGTAAAGCCAAACATTTCATAAAGTTTTGAGGCGATTTCCCCATCTGAATGTTGGCTAATCAAGGTTCCATAGTGGAAGCATTTGAGATCCTTGTGGTTAAGCTCTCTTAAGATTTGATGGTAGAAATAACCTTGCATTGGGATTTCTCCATGCCAAAAAGTGGCGATAAAAGAGCCCTGAATTGAGTCTTTGGAGATGTGGAAGCGATGTTTGGAGGTTTTGTAAATTAGCCACAAGAGAATATAAAGCAATCGAGGAGCAAAGAAAAATAGAAGTTTTTTTTTGAATTTTTTCAAAGTATGTCCCCGCTTAAGCTTCCTCCGTCGTGATGGGTGATTTTTACAGGGACAATGGAGCCAAGTTGAAGGACTTGATTGGGGATCTTGATGAGGCGATTTGTATCACTTCGCCCTTCGCTCCAAATTTCTGGAGATTCATCGCGATAATTTTCAATCAAAACTTGATGAATCTTGCCAATTTCTTCTCTGGATTTTTGAGTGAGAATTTCCCTGTGCCTTGATTGTAGGAGATTAAGACGCCTAGAGGCTTCTTCTTTGGTAATGGGATTGGGGAGGTGCTGTGCCTCTGTGTGTGGGCGTGGAGAGTAGATGAAACTATATAGGGTATCAAATTGCGCATAGTTTAGGACTTCCATTGTTTCTTTGAAGTCCTCTTCTGTTTCTGTGGGAAAGGCAACAATAATATCGGTGCTGATACCTACATTGGGCACTAGGGATTTGAGCTTATCGATGCGGTTGAGATACCATTCTTTTGTATAGCCTCTCTTCATTTCTTTAAGAACTTTGCTTGATCCACTTTGCAGTGGGATATGGATGCTTTTGCAAATCTTGGGGTTAGAGGCAAATTCTTCTAAGAATTCATCATCCATATGCAAAGGGTGCGGTGAGGTGAAGCGGATGCGTTCAATGCCTTCAATTTGTGAAATCTCTTTTAGGAGTTGAGTGAAGTTTGTCGGTTTGTGCGGGTTGGAGAAGCGGATTCCATAGTGATTGACATTCTGCCCAAGAAGCAAGAGTTCTTTGACTCCTTTTAGTGCAAGTTTCTTTGCTTCATCTAGAATCATTTGAGTAGGGATAGAGATCTCTTTTCCTCTTGTATGGGGGACAATGCAATAGCTGCACTTTTTGTCACAACCAATGGAGATATTGAGTAGTGCTTTGATATCGGGATTTGAGTTTTTGGAAAAGGCATAAGTGCTGTCATCAAAGCTTGTATCTACTTCAACGGCCTTATCTTGGTGAATGACTTGGGTAATCTTGCTGATGTTTCTTGCCCCTAAGACAAAATTCACACTCGGGGCTTTTTTGATAATCTCCTCTCCCAAATGACTAGCTGTGCAGCCACAGATGCCAATCTTGGCATGGGGTTTTTTGATGGCATTGAACTGCCCAATTTCTGAAAATAATTTTCTCTCAGGTTTCTCGCGTACAGAGCAGGTATTGATAAGAATAAGATCGGCTTCTTCAGCCTTTTGTGTGAGAATATAGCCTTCTTTATTTTGGAGCTCGGCAATGAGATGTTCGCTATCGCGATTGTTCATCGCGCAGCCCATTGTTTCAATGTAGAGTTTTTTTGGATTCATTTAGATGATGTGAAGTTCGTAGATGTATTCTTTTTCATCAAGTCCAAATTTTGCCTCTCTTAAGTGAGCACTATATCCATTTTTCTTGAGGCTTTCTGCAAACTTGACTAAGTCTTTATGCTGATTTTCATTGGAGAAATAAAAAATCTTCTCCCCTTCTTTGATTGCATCTTGAATCTGTTTGAGTGTGATTTTTTCACTTTTGTCTTGAAGAGTTTGTTTAGCGAGCTTGAAGTCCATTTTTTTCCTTTTGTAAATCTAAAATAAGCCCATCATTATACTTGAACAAAGCATAGTCACTTTGTAATATTTAGTTTTAATTGTCCGCATATACAAAGTTTTTCTCTTTTTGTAATCCTTGGGCTTAAACGCTGTAAATTGCTATGTCTGAACTAAAGTAAGATTTTTGTAAGGAAAAAAGATTATAATCCTTTCACAAATAAACTTCAAAAGCCAAAACATAGAAAATCCCCAAAAGATTTTGCATTGTTGAATAAAGGAAGATGATGGAAAAAATATTGGACATTGTAGAGTTAATTGCTTATGAAAAGGGGATCGAATCAAATCTTGTGATTGATTTGGTTAAGGAATGCATTGTCAAAATTGCTACTGAAGAATTGAGCTCAGAGGCTGTTTTTAATGTAGAGATTGATGAGAAGGAACGCACACTCAAGCTTTTTCAGAAAGTGATGATTTGTGAAGGTGAAACGGATGATGTCAATACAATCTCTTTGAGCAAGGCAAGAGAATTCAATGAAGAGGTAAATATCGGAGATGAATTGCAGTATGAAATCAGTCTTGATAATATGAGCAGAAACGCAATCAATACGCTTTTTAAGACGCTAGAAATTCGTTTGCAAAAACTCCTAGAGAATAAACTTTATGAGAGACTAAAAGAGAAGCTTGGAAAGATTGTGAGTGGGCAAGTCGTCCGAGTGGATAAGGAGGAAAATACCTATATTGAAATTGAAGAGATTCGGGGGGTGATGAGTCAAAAGAATCGAATTAAGGGTGAAAAGTTTAAGGTTGGTGATGTTGTGTGTTGTGTGCTTAAGCATATTCGTTTCTCAAAAGAGGGGATACAAATTGAGCTTTCAAGGACAACGCCTAAATTTTTGATTGAGCTTTTAAATTTGGAAGTGCCAGAGATTAAGGATGGAGAGGTCATTGTTGAGAGATGCGCAAGAATTCCAGGGGATCGAGCCAAGATTGCCCTCTCTACACAAAATCCAAGGATTGATCCCATTGGATCGACAGTTGGGACAAAGGGGGTGCGCATCAATGCCGTAAGCAAAGAACTCAATGGAGAAAATATTGATTGTGTCGAATACAGCGAAACTTTAGAGCTTTTTGTTGCTAAATCTCTCTCTCCAGCAAATGTCTCAAGCGTTAAGATTGAAGAGGGCAATGGTGAGAAAAAGAAGGCAATTGTTACGCTTACAAGTGATCAAAAGTCAAAAGCGATTGGGAAAAATGGCGTGAATATCCGCCTTGCTTCGATGCTCACGCAGTGTGATATTGAAATCAAAGAAGTTGGTGTTCAAGACCTGCTTGAAGCACAACAAAATACTGACAAAGAAGAAAATAAAAAACTCGGTCTCAATGCTTTGGAATCTTTATTTAAGGAATGAAAAGCGATAGAGTTTTGATTTATATGGAAAGGAAAGTCTAGAACAGGGACTTATGTTTGAAGCTTAGGGGGGGGGGTAGAATCGCCTTACTGGGCTATTTGAGTTCAGCCCAATTTTTACCTAGAGCAATCTCGCATTCAAGAGGGACTTTAAGGGTATAGACAGAGTTCATAATTTTGGCAAGATCTTGCGCCTTTTGTTTGGCTCCTTCTATAGGGAGTTCGAAAATGAGTTCATCATGCACTTGAATAAGCATCTTAATCTCACTTTCTTTGATGTATACATAAATGGCACTCATTGCTAACTTGATTAGATCAGCTGCACTGCCTTGAAAAATCGTATTGATTCCTTCGCGCAAGAAGTTTGCCTTCTGAAACTCTGTGGCTTTTGTAAAGTCAAAATGGCGTCTATGGCCCAAAAGGGTTTGCACATATCCTTGAGAGAGAATGTTATCTTCTTGTGTTTTTAAAAAGTTTTTAATTGTCGGGAAAGAGGAAAAATAATTTTCAATATAGGTTTTTGCGTCTTTAAAAGGGATTTTGAGTGTTTCAGAGAGTTTTTTAGCTCCCATTCCATAAATTAGTCCAAAGTTTATGGTTTTAGCAATAGCGCGCTTTTCTTCATTGCTTTCTCCAAAAATTTTGAGTGCAGTTTGGGTATGGATATCTTGTTTTTGATTAAAAGATTGAACAAGATTGGAATCTTGGCTAAAGTGAGCTAAAAGTCTAAGTTCAATTTGAGAATAATCTAGGCTTAAAAGAGTATTTCCTTCTTGGGCAACAAAGCCTTCACGAATTTTTCTTCCAAATTCGGTGCGGACAGGAATGTTTTGGAGATTGGGAGATTTTGAGCTTAGTCGCCCTGTAGAAGTTCCAGTTTGCAAAAAGGAGGTGAAGATTTTGTGCTCTTCATTGGCAAGCTTTAATAGAGGATCAATGTAGGTATTACGGAGTTTATTGGCTTCGCGATATTGAAGAATTGGCGCAATGATAGGATGAGCCTCAACAAGTTTTTCCAAAACCTTTTCTTCTGTGCTATAGCCTCCTTTGACTTGCTTGCTCCCTTTAAGTCCAAGTTTTTCAAAAAGCACTAAGGCAAGCTGTTGTGGGGAATTAAGGTTGAAATCCTCATTTGCAAGAGCATAGATCTGATTGGAGCATTCCAAAATCAACTTTGTCGTTTGTTGTTTGAGATCTGCAAAAAAGGGAAGATCGATTTTGATTCCTTGATTTTCCATCTCTGCCAGGATGATAATCATTGGAAACTCCAAAGAGTGAGCAAGTTTGAGAAGATGAGGTGTCTCGCTCAATCTTTCTTCTAGAAGATGATAAAGGCGATAGGCTGCTACAGCATCTTCACTCGCATATTTTGAGGCTTCTTCAAGTTCAACTTGGGCAAAATTTTGTCCCTTTTTCACAATCTCATCAAAGGTAATCATTTTGTGATTAAACCACTTAAGCATTTGGCGATCTAGCCCCACAAGAGAACTGCTATCATCAAGCCAAGCTAAGACAATTGAATCAAGGATTTCATTTTGAGGACTAAGATCAAAATTATTTTTTGTAACCAAGTAGTCAAATTTGAGGTTGTGAGCAATGATGGGATGCTTGAAAATTTCTTGGATTAAAATCTTTGCTTCTTCGCTAGAGATTTGTTGAGGTATGCCCAAATAATCATGCGCAAGAGGAATATAATAGCCATTTTCTCCATCTAGACAAAAACTAAAGCCTACTATTTTTGCACTTTGTGTGTTTAGGCTATCTGTTTCGCAATCATAAGCAATTCTTGCTTCAAGAGGATGAGCTTTCAAAAGCTCCAAAGCCTGCGAGAATGAGGTGAGGAGATGGGGTTTAAATGAGAAGTTTTCTTCTTCAAGCAAAACTTTTTTTTGTCCATTTGTTTTGGGTGGAGTTTTTTTGAAGCCAAAGGGGCTTTGTCGCTTGACTTTTAGACTTAAGCGTTCGAATTCGTAATATTCAAGATCGGAAATGATTTTTAAAAGAGGGTTTTCTTTGGGGAAGGGAACAGGACAGAAGTCTTTGATCAAATCCTTCTTGAGCGTCACTAATTGCTTGCTTATATAGGCACTTTCTTTTCCTTCTCTTACAAGGTTAGCTAAGCGTTTTGTGATGAGATTTTCAAGATTTGCTTCGTCGGCATAGAGGGCATCTAATGTGTGGTAGTGATTGATGAGTTTTTGGGCAGTTTTGCTTCCAATGCCCTTGATTCCGGGAATATTATCGCTTGTATCTCCCAAAAGGGCTTGAAAGTCGATGAAATCTATAGGCGCAACTCCCCATTTTTCTATACACTCTTTGGCATAAATCTCTCTTTTTTTAATTGGATCATAGAGATGCACTGTCTCATCAATGAGTTGGTATAAATCTTTGTCGTGGCTTACAATTCGGACATTAAGATTTTGTGTTTTTGCCCATTGTGCAAGGGAGGCGATGACATCGTCTGCCTCGTAACCATCGATAGAGAGAGAAGAAAAGCCCATTTTTTCAATCCAAGTAATGGCAATTGGGAGTTGCAGCAAAAGCTCCTCTGGAGTTTGGACTCGATTGGCTTTGTAGTTTGGATCAACTTGTTTGCGATGATTGGTTCCATTGCCTTCAAGTGCAAAAACAAGATAATCGCAGTTTTGCTCTTTGTAAAGATTGTGAATAAGGTTTGCAAATCCCAAAAGAAGACCAGTTGAAAACCCTTCTGAATTCCTTAATGGAGGAAGAGCAAAGTAGCTTCTGAAGAAGAATCCAAATGTGTCAATAATTGTTAGAGTTCTCATTGCTATCCTTTTGGTGTTTGAGATAAAATTCAAAAATTTAAGTTTCTTAAGAGGTAATTGATGATTATAGCAGGTAACTTCAAAACTAATCATTCACGGTCTTCTGCTCTTGCCTATTGCAAGGGTCTAGATTTGTTTTTGAATTCAAAAAAGGCAGAGGTTTTTCTATTTCCTCCAAGCACTGCACTTCCCTATGCTGATTTTATGTATTTAAAGATTGGGGCTCAAAATGCCTATCCTATGCGTAGTGGAGCAATGACAGGGGAGATTGGTTTGGAGCAATTGGAGGATCTTGGGGTTAGGACATTGATGATTGGACATAGCGAGAGACGGATGTTGGGCGAAGATCTATCAATGTGTAAGAAAAAATTTGATTTTTTTTCAGCTCAAGGAATGAAACTTTTTTTCTGTGTGGGAGAAGATTTGAAGACGAGAAAGAGTGGGAAGATCAAGGAATTCTTGAGTGCTCAACTTAAAGGCATTGATCTTGCTTATTCTGGGCTTATTGTGGCTTATGAACCGATTTGGGCGATTGGAACAGGGGTGAGTGCAAGTTTGGAAGAAATTAGCCAGACTCATCAAATGCTTAAAGATCTAGGAGTGCAAAGCCTGATCTATGGGGGTAGCGTCTCTGCTAAGAATGCAGGGGAGATTATGGCTTTGGAGGCTGTGGATGGAGTTCTTGTTGGGGGAGCAAGTCTAAAGCTTGAGAGTTTTTGTGAAATCATTGAAGAAGGAGAGAAGTAATGTTGATGCAAGGAAAAAAAGGGCTAATTGTTGGAGTGGCAAATAATAAGTCCATCGCTTATGGGATCGCTAAAGCTTGCAAAGAGCAGGGAGCAGAGATTGCCTTGACTTTTTTGAATGAAGTTTTGGAGAAGAGGGTTCGTCCCATCGCAGAGGAGCTAGGTAGTCGCTGGGTTTATGAGCTTGATGTCAGTAAGCCCGAGCACTTTGAAGCTTTGAGAGCGGCTTTGACTAAAGATTTTGGAGAGCTTGATTTTATTGTGCATTCTGTGGCTTTTGCTCCCAAAGAAGCCTTAGATGGGGATTTTTTGCAGACAAGTAAGGCAGCTTTTTCTCAAGCAATGGAGATTTCGGTTTATTCTTTCATTGAGCTTGTGCGAGAGATGAAACCTTTGCTAAAGAGCGGAGCAAGTGTTTTGACATTGAGCTATTTGGGGGCAGTGAAATATGTCACACACTACAATGTGATGGGTGTAGCCAAGGCAGGGTTGGAATCAAGTGTGCGCTATCTTGCCTATGAGCTTGGCAGGGAAGATATCCGAGTGAATGCTATTTCTGCTGGTCCCATCAAAACTCTAGCTGCCTCTGGGATTGGGGATTTTAAATTAATGCTTAAGTGGAATGAAGTCAATGCTCCCTTGCGTCGCAATGTTAGTATCGAGGATGTGGGGGGTTCTGCAATGTATCTGCTCTCTGATCTCTCAAAAGGTGTTACAGGAGAGGTGCATTATGTGGATTGTGGCTATAACATTATGGGAATCTGCGCCACAGAAGAAGATGGGGATAGGGTGATCCCTGCGTGGGAGAAGGTAAGTGAGTGAGAAAACTATCTATGAGCAAGGAACTCTATGAATAAAAAACTTCATCTCATCTCTCTAGGTTGCACGAAAAATCTTGTTGATAGTGAGGTGATGCTAGGCAAACTCAAAGACTATGAAATGACTGATGAAGTCAAAGAAGCTGATGTGATTATTGTCAATACTTGTGGGTTTATCTCTGCAGCCAAGCAAGAGAGCATCAATACGATTTTGCAAGCGAGCAATAATCGCAAGGAGGGAGCTTTGCTTGTGGCAAGTGGTTGCTTGAGTGAGCGCTATCATAAAGAACTTTTAGAGGAGATGCCTGAGATTGACATCATCACAGGGGTGGGAGACTATGACAAAATCGATCAGATGATCGCCAAAAAGCGTGGAATGCACTCTAGAGAGGTTTTTCTTGCTGATGAAAGCAGCCAACGCGTGATTACGGGTTCTAATATCCATGCCTATGTGAAATTGAGCGAAGGATGCAATCAAACTTGTTCTTTTTGCTCTATCCCAAGCTTCAAAGGAAAACTCCATTCAAGAAGCATTGATTCTGCTCTCAAAGAGATTGCTTCACTTTGTGAGCGAGGTTATCAAGACTTTTCTTTTGTGGCTCAAGATAGCAGCTCCTATCTTAGAGATTTGGGCAACAAGCGGGGTTTGATAGATTTTATCCGTGCTTTAGATGAGCAGGCTTTGGCTAGAAGTGCTAGGATTTTGTATCTTTATCCTAGCACGACAAGTTTGGAGCTGATAGAAAGCATTGCAGAATCAAAGATTGTTCAAAACTATTTTGATATGCCCATTCAGCATATAAGCGATTCTATGCTTAGGCGGATGAGACGCGGGGCAGGCAAGCAAAAACATCTTGAGCTTTTGCATGCGATGAGAGCAGTGCCCAACTCTTTTGTGCGAACAACGCTGATTGTTGGCCATCCGCAAGAGAGTGAAGAGGAGTTTGAGGAGCTTTGCGAGTTTATTGAGGAGTTTAGCTTTGATGCGGTGAATCTCTTTGCTTATTCAAGTGAAGAGGGGACTTTGGCTCACACGATGGAAGGACATATTTCAAACAAAGTCATCAATGCTCGAATTAAAAGGCTAAACAAAATTATTTCCAATCAACAAAAGCAGAGAAAAAAAGCCATGCTAGGGCAAAGCTTCCCAGTGATTGTAGAAGGGAAAAGTGAGGTGAGCGAGTATTTTTATAGCGCAAGGGCTTTGAGCTGGGCTCCAAATATCGATGGAGAGATTCTTATCAATGAGATTGCTTTGGAAGGTGTTGAGAAGCTAGAGGCAGGATACTATGAGGCAAAAATCACACAAGCCAAAGAGGGCTATGTCTTTGGGGAGATTATGAGGAGGCTGTGATTTTGTTCCCTCTGTCGATGATTGCTAGATGATATTTTTTTGCAGATAGATGGTCTAATCTAGTTTTGCTCTTAGTTCAATGTTTCTTAAGATGATTTATTTTTCTGTGTTCTAGGTATTTTTCCTCATCATGGCTCTCTTTTTCATTGCCCAGATTATTTTTGAAAAGGTCTTTATCTCCCCAAGAGCTTAAATCTTGATAGAAACAATTTACCATCAAGCATCTTGAACATATTGCTTGTCTTTTTGCAACCCCCCGCCCTATCCAAGTCCTCCAACTACAACATTGGTATCCATAAGCAAGCTAACTGCAAAAGTTGCTGAAATTGATTGAAGAAATTAGATAGAGATACGACCTTTTAAAAAAATAGTTCCCAAATAAAACTAAAAAACTTTGTAAGAAAGCTAAAAGCCATTCCAAGCCAAATAATTCCCATTATTGCAGGAGGAATTCCTGGAATAACGAAACAAAACAAACCAACTTTAGCCAAAGCTCCTAAAATTGCTCCACCAACACTAAAAGCTCCAAGCCACGCTAAAATAACCAAAATGACCGCCCCAGAAAGAACATCTGGTAAATCTGGAAGGATAAAAGAATAAAGCCACAAACTAAAGTTCGTAATCCACCAAGCATCTTCTTTTTCATTCCACAAAAGAATCATTCGATTTCCATCATATTTCTCTTTTAGTTCATTGTATTTTTCTATTCGATTAGTGTCAAGATAAGATTGTTGAATCTTTTCATCAAAACTTTGTTTGTTTTCATTACCCCCAGAACATCCACCAAAAAAGATAGATATCAAAAATAATGAAAAAAATATCTTTAAAAAAGAAAATCTTATATTATTCATTATTCACCCTCTTTTTCCATTCAGAAAAACTTTTTGCTATTAAAATTTTTTCATCAAAATCTGCACGAAAAACTTCACCGTTCTCATTAAGAATAATTGGAGAGTTTTTGTAATCATCAAACGCAATTACAATTTCTTTATCTCCAATATTACTTTGATCTTCTTTATAAAGTCTTGTTGCGCCAATAGCACAAGGCACTTTATTAATCTCCATTCCTTCGACATATCCATAAATTTCGACTTTGTCTATCAAATAACCCATATTGTTGATAAAATCAGAGTAATCCAAAGGTAACTTCACACCTAGTTCTTGTTCGACAAATTTTGATCTATTCATTATTCAAACTCCTTTGCTCTTGCCTTCCAATATTCGCTCTTCCATTCGCCAAATTTTTTTCTGTCTATTTCGCTTTCTCCTTTGCCCTTATAGCGATGTAAAACCCCGTGGTTTTGCTTGTGTTCAGTTCTTGTAAGTTCAACTATCATTCCATTGTCTTTTTGTTTGAGGTGATGCAATTCGACAAATTTTCCATCCATACCTATTGGGCTCAAACCTTCTTTCATTCTCTCTAGATTAGTTTTGCCATCAGCACCTCTGATATTTGGCATAAAAGTCTCATTTCTCTTCGCGACAATCTTTCCACCAAATTTTGTATATTTTGCGGAATTAAGTAAAGATTTTTCAATGGATCCAATCCCAAAACTCTTTATCCATTTTTCCATGGGGATTGTTAACTTTTCAAAACCAACACCAAATACAATGTGAGGGGAAAGAACAAAAAAACCAATCGAGATTAATCTCAAAATTTTATTCTTTAGCATAAAGACTCCTTATTTTTATAGAGTCTTATTGTGGGGGGGGC
>CAUWEE010000010.1:0-11030 GCA_963557095.1 uncultured Helicobacter sp.
TTTCTGCAAGATTAACCAAAAGAGATTTTGTGATTAATACCAAGTTGGCTGTTTTTGATAATCTAGATTCTGATCATCTTATGGTTCTTAATACAAATAGAGATTATCGCTGGAACGAATCAAGTATGGATACTGCTATCCATGCTCAGATTTATCTTGATCACTCTGATGCAAAATTTATCGCCTATGCAATGCCACCTTATAGCGTTTCGTATTCTTTGCTTTATGATCATTTGAGACCTCTTGATTTTTTTGGAAAAAGTATTTTGGGAGAAGAAGTGGCAATTTGGGATCCAAAAGATTGTGAGACTTGGTATAAAAGGGCTCCTAAGGAGATCTCAGAGCAGATTATTGATCGGCAGTTTTTGTTGATTAAGGGTTATGGAGTTTATGTCTTTGATCGAGATTTGCATGCTCTTGCTAAAAAAATTGCAGTGATTGAGAATACTTGTAAGATTTTACACTTTCAAGCAGATCTGAGGGGAAATGCTTGAGAAGAGAATAAGTGGATAAGATAAAAAGGCTTATTGATGGTTTTTTTCTAAAATCTTATCAATCAAGCCATAATTCTTGGCTTCATCAGCGCTCATAAAATAATCTCTTTCTGTGTCTTGTTCGATTTTTGAGAGTTTCTGTCCTGTGTTTTTGACCAAAATTTCATTCAAAGTCGATTTGAGGCGTAAAATTTCTTGAGCTTGGATTTGAATATCTGTTGCCTGTCCTCTTGCTCCACCTAGAGGTTGGTGAATCATAATGCGACTATGTGGGAGAGAATAGCGCTTACCCTTTGTGCCACAGCTAAGCAAAAAAGCTCCCATCGAAGCAGCTTGTCCGATGCAAATGGTGCAAATATCTGGGCGAACATAATTCATCGTGTCATAAATGCTTAAGCCACTTGTGATTACTCCACCTGGAGAATTGATATAGAGGTAGATATCTTTTTGAGGATCTTCGGCTTCCAAAAACAAAAGTTGAGCCACAATTGATGCGGAGAGCTCGTCATGAATCTCGCCGCTCAAAAGGATAATGCGATCTTTTAAGAGGCGAGAGTAAATATCATAGCTTCTCTCTCCCTTGCCCGTTTTTTCAATCACATAGGGGATGTATTGCATCATTTTTCCTTTGGTTTTTCTGCTTTACTTGATTTGGATGAGGTTTTTGTTGCACTCTTTGGACTTGTTTTCTTAGAACTTTCTGTTTTTTCTGTCTTTTCTGTTTTTGTAGGTTTTTCTTTTGGTGTCTTTGTTGCCTTCTGGGTTTTTGACTGTGCTTCTTCGTTCTCTGAAAAATCAAACTTCTCATCCAAAAGCATTGTGAGCATTCTATCTTCAAGCATTGCCATCTTAACTGCTGGCAAAAGATTGTTTTTTTGATAGAACTCAAGCATTGCTTTGGGATCTTGTCCTGTCATCATTGATTCGTAATAAAGAGTTTGCATAACTTCATTGTCTTGAACTTGGATTTGATATTCTTTTGCTGCTGCATCTACAATAAAGGTGATGCGAACGCTTTTTTGCGCTTCTTCTTGTAATTCTTTGCGCTTTTCTTCAATCCGATTAGAATCTTTTTGAAATGCTTCAAATTCTTCTGCACTCAATGTTCTAGCATAATTGTTGAGCAGGATATTCATCTCTTGCTCTACGATGAGATCAGGCAAATCAAACTCAATTGTTTTTAAAATATTTTCGATCAATTTTGGCTTGGCCTCTTCGTTGTAAAGCTTGGTTTTTGCCTCGTGTTTGAGTTGGTTTTTGACTTGATCTTTGAGCTCTTGAAGTGTGGCATCAGGTTTATTGAGAAGTTCTTGTGCTAGTTTGTCATCAACCTTGAGCGTATCTTTGATCTTGATGGCATGGAGTTTGACCTTAAAAGTAGTCTCTTTCCCTGCAAGATTCTTGGCTTGATATTCCTTGGGGAAAGTAACTTTTATTTCTTTTTCTTCATCTTTTTTCATTCCAATGAGCTGCTCTTCAAAGCCTGGGATAAACTGCCCGCTTCCAATCAAGAGATCAAATTTTTCGGCTTTTCCCCCTTCAAATGCTTTCCCATCAAGAAAACCTTCAAAATCAATGTTTGCAGTATCGCCATTGCTAAGTTTTGCATTTGCCTTTGCTTCAATTAAAGGAGTGCGGGACTTTGCAATCTCATCAATGCGCTCATCAATTTCTTTGAGACTAGGATCTTTGACTTTGAAAGTAGGGACACAGGATTTGAGTTTTGAGAGATCGACTTTTGGGGCAATGCTCATTTTGAATTCCACTTCAATAGTCTTATCTTTACGATCAAATTTTGTGATTGCAGGATTTCCTAGTATGTCTTTTTGTTCAAGTTTTAATTCTTTGAGTGCTTCTTGAAAGCTTTCTCTGACTGCTTCTTGCTCGACTTCTTGCTGGATTTGTTTTGCATAGCGTTGCTTAACGATTGCAAGAGGAACTTTTCCTTTTCTAAAGCCCGAAATATTGATATTTTTTGCAAATTGCTGAGTGATATTTTGGGATTTTTTATCGACTACTTCTGCAGAGATTATGCTGCTTGCAATTGCATTTGCTTCATTGATCTTTTGTGCTTTGACACTCATATTCTTCCTTGTTTAAGATGATTTACTTTGAAGTATAATTCCGCAATTCTAGCAAAATTATATTTTTTAAAAAGTCAAAATACGATGCCCAAGCGGACTTCAATAGAGATTGGACTAAAATTAAAGGAAGAAAATGCCTCTAGATTCTCTAAAACAAAAGCTTGCTCATTCTTCATTTTCTCTCTCACCCTCATTTGGACTGCTCACTTCTGTAACACCTAGTCTTTTTCAGGCAAGTGGATTGCAACCAAATGTGGGAGATGTAGTTGAGGTATTGGGGAGCAAAAAAACAATCGGGATCGTTACCTCTTCCCAAGAACACTCCTTTAGCATTACTCCTTTTTCATTCGCAGAGGGGCATAAAAGTGGAGATAGGGTTTATCTTTTAAAATCAGGGCTAAGTGTTCCTGTTGGAGATTTTTTGCTTGGACGCGTGAACAATCCCTTGGGAGAACCGCTAGATGATAAGGGTGAAATCCCCCATCATTCACTTGCTCCTATTATTAAGCCCCCCATTAGCGCATTGAAGCGTGGAATGATTGATGAGATTTTTCCTACAGGGCTTAAGAGTATTGATGGATTGCTTACTGTAGGAAAGGGTCAAAAGCTTGGAATTTTTGCTGGGAGTGGAGTGGGAAAATCAACTTTGATGGGAATGATTGTAAGGGGAACATCTGCTCCAATTAAAGTCATTGCGCTCATTGGCGAGCGTGGAAGAGAAGTGCCAGATTTTATTTATAAGAATCTAAAAGGAGATTTGAGCAATACGATTTTGGTTGTTGCAACAAGTGATGATTCGCCTTTGATGCGAAAATATGGGGCTTTTGCTGCAATGTCAATTGCGGAGCATTTTCAAAATCAAGGCTTGGATGTGCTTTTTATGATGGATTCTGTGACGCGTTTTGCAATGGCTCAAAGAGAGATCGGATTATCGCTTGGAGAGCCACCGACAAGCAAGGGTTATCCTCCTTCATCTCTTACCCTTCTTCCACAACTTATGGAGAGAGCGGGGAAGATTGAGGGCAAAGGAGCAATCACCGCATTTTTTACAGTTTTGGTTGAGGGCGATGATTTGAGTGATCCTATTGCTGATCAGAGTCGTAGTATTTTGGATGGACATATTGTCTTGAGCAGAGAGATGACAGATTTTGGAATCTATCCCCCAATTAATATCATCAATTCTGCCTCAAGGGTTTGTCATGAGATTGTGAGTCAAGATCAAAGAAGGGCAATTCAAAAGTTTCGCAAACTTTATTCATTGCTTAAGGAGAATGAAGTTTTGATACGCATTGGAGCTTATCAAAGGGGGAATGATTTTGAATTGGATGAGGCTCTTGAAAAAAAGGAGTGGATCGAGGATTTTCTAAGACAAAATGAGAGCGATTCCTATGATTACATACAAATTGAGCAAAAATTACAAGAAATTTTGTAAGCCCCAAAAGAATTTTAATTTTTTGTGATATAACGCCCGAGCTTTAATCTTTTTAAGAAAAGAAAATAAAATCCAAGTTAAAGATAAAATAATTTTTTACAAAATTTAAGGACTAAAAAATATGCGAGTTTATTTAGACAATAATGCAACAACAATTATCGATCCCAAAGTAATGGATTTGATGCAGCCTTATTTTTGTGAGAAATATGGCAATCCAAATTCATTACACAAATTCGGAACAGAGACACATAAGGCAATCAGCGAGAGTATCGACAAGCTTTATTTTGCAATCAATGCTGGGGATGAAGATGATGTGATTGCAACTTCTTGTGCTACAGAAGCAAATAACTGGGTGCTTAAGGGCGTGTATTTTGATGAGATTTTAGGAAAAGGGAAAAACCATATTATTACAACAGAGGTTGAACATCCCGCCGTTAGAAGCACTTGTGCGTTTTTAGAGGGTTTGGGTGTAGAGCTTACTTATCTTCCCATCAATGAAGATGCAAGGGTTGTGGCACAGCAAGTAAGGGAAGCTATTACAGATAAGACTGCTCTTGTAAGTGTAATGTGGGCAAATAACGAAACAGGAATTATCTTCCCTATTGAGGAGATTGGGCAAGTGTGCAAGGAAAAAGGTGTGCTTTTTCATACGGATGCAGTTCAAGCAATTGGCAAGATTCCTGTTGATGTGCAAAAGGCTCAAGTAGATTTTCTCTCTTTTTCTGCTCATAAATTTCATGGACCCAAAGGAGTTGGAGGGCTTTATATTCGCAAGGGAATCAAGCTTACCCCTCTTTTTCATGGAGGTGAACATATGGGTGGGCGCAGAAGCGGGACGCTTAATGTTCCTTATATTGTAGGAATGGGTGAGGCGATTAGATTGGCAAATGAGGGGCTTGAGTATGAAGATATCGAAGTAAGAAGACTAAGGGATAAGCTTGAGGATGCGATTTTGCGGAATGATGAGGTCATCGTGGTAGGGAAGAAAGAGCTCAAAGTTCCCAATACTATTTTGACAAGCATTCGAGGAATTGAGGGGGAGGCAATGCTATGGGATCTCAATAAGGCGGGGATCGCAGCTTCCACGGGAAGCGCTTGTGCAAGTGAAGATTTGGAAGCAAATCCTGTAATGAGTGCTATTGGAGCAGATAAGGAGCTTGCTCATACGGCGATTAGATTTTCACTCTCGCGTTTTAATACAGAAGCAGAGATTGATTACACAATTGATGTTTTTAACAAGTCAATTCAAAGATTAAGAGAAATTTCTTCAACTTATTAAAAAGGATAGAAAATGGCAAAAAATGATTTGTTGGGTGGAGCCTTGTGGGATGCCTATTCAAAGAAAGTAGCTCAAAGGATGGATAATCCAACGCATCTTGGCGTTATTACAGAAGAAGATGCCAAAGCAAAAAATGCCAAACTCATCGTAGCAGACTATGGAGCAGAATCTTGTGGGGATGCAGTTAGGCTTTATTGGCTTGTGGATGAAAATGACACAATTATTGATGCAAAGTTTAAAAGCTTTGGATGTGGGACTGCTATTGCAAGTAGCGATATGATGGTAGAGCTTTGTTTGGGGAAAAAAGTTCAAGATGCAGTGAAGATCACAAATATTGATGTAGAAAAGTCACTCAGGGATGATCCTGATACCCCAGCAGTTCCAGGTCAGAAAATGCATTGTTCTGTTATGGCTTATGATGTGATTAAAAAAGCAGCATCTCTTTATCTTGGCAAGGATATGGAGGAATTTGAAGATGAGATTATTGTGTGTGAGTGCGCAAGGGTAAGTTTGAGCACTCTTAAAGAGGTGATTCGTCTAAATGATCTTAAAAGTGTAGAGGAAGTGACTAATTACACAAAGGCAGGAGGCTTCTGCAAAAGCTGTGTTAGACCTGGAGGACACGAGGAAAGAGAATACTATTTGGAAGATATTTTGCGTGAAACTCGTCTTGAAATGGAGGCAGAGAATCTTAAGGAAAATGCCAATAAGATCCAAATGGGTGAGATTATGTTTGCTGAAATGACTCTTGTGCAAAAGAGTAGGGTGATCGATAAAGCTATTGATGCACATATTCGCCCAATGCTGATGATGGATGGGGGGGATTTAGAAATTATTGATGTGCAAGTTGCTCAAGATGGCTATACAGATGTCTTTATTCGCTATATGGGAGCTTGTCATGGTTGTGCTTCAGCAAGCACGGGCACATTGTATGCGATTGAAAATGTGCTTCAGGAAAATCTTGATTCTAAGATCCGCGTTCTTCCTGTTTAGATCTTAGAAGATTTTGATTTTTATTGGGGGGGGGGGACAAAGAGAGAATATCTCTCTTGCAAGTTGCATAGATTTTGTTTCTAGAATTAATCAAGTTTTTGTTGTTTGTAGGATAAGGTGCTTACCTTATAATCGTAGTTTAATTTTTTAAGGAGATTCATAATGAAAAATAAGTTTTTAATGCTTTTAGCACTCTTGACTTCTCTTTCTGCAGAAGTCTTTGTCTATGGTCCTGGAGGTCCTGCTCCAGTGCTCAAAAAGCTTGCCCAAGAGTTTAATGCTACAAGTTTAGAGCCTGTTGTTGTCATTGCAGGTCCCTTGTCCGCTTGGAAAGATGAGGCTCAAAAAAATGCCGATATGATTTATAGTGGAAATTCTGCAATGATGGATTCTTTCCTTACGCTCTTTGGAGATAAGCTTAGTTTTTCTGCAATTCAAGTTCTAAATATTCGTGAAGCAGGGATTATTGTGCGTCCTGGAAATCCCAAAAAGATCAATCATTTCAAAACCTTGCTAAAATCCGATCTAAAAATTATGGTTGTTAATGGTGCAGGGCAAGTCGGGCTTTATGAAGATATGGCACTAAAATATGGCAAGCGTTCAAATCTTGTTGAGTTGCGTAAAAATATTCAAGTTATTGCAAAAAATTCCAAAGAAGCTTTGGAGCTTTGGCAGAATGATCCTAGCATTGATGCTATTATTATTTGGAAGCACTGGGCAACAGTTTTAGGCAGTCAAAAGGCGGAGTTTGTTCAAGTGGGCAAAACAAATGTTATGTATCGCGCTTGCGAAATTGCCATTACTAATGATTCGACTAAAAAAGAGATTGCACAAAAGTTTCTTGATTTTATTCAAAGTAAAGAGGCTCAAAAGGTTTGGGTAGAAGAGGGATGGATCGCAAATCCATAAAGGAATCTTCAAGGGGGACTGAAACAAATCACCAAATCTTGAGAAGAAGCAAAAAGGGGAGGGAGCATAAGCCTACTAGATGTTCTTTCTCCAAATCTACCCCCCCCCCCATGCATTTAATCCATTTTTAGATCCAGAGCATGTTGCCAAAAGGCTTTTTCTAGCCTTGTAGTAGAGCCAAAAATTTCACTCAATCTCTTGAATTTCTCCTCATTTACTTCCTCTGCAAGGCTATTTATTAGGCTTTCGTATTCTCTAGCAAAAGCCTGAAAATCCTCTGATGAATAACACAAGATCCATTCTTTATAAAGATGATTTTCTAGATTCTTAAGGTTTTCTAAAGCTTTTTTACCGATGATGGCATAGCCTATGACACAAGAGCTTAATGCTGTAAGCATTTCCACAAAATCCCCACGATCTCCTATGCTTAGCAAATAGCGTGAATAGGCAATATTAGTCAGACTCTCCTCTTGTGTGCTAAGTGTTCTTAAATCAAACTGATGTTGAGATAAAAAGCTCTGATGTAGCTCAATCTCTCCTTCAAGGACAAGCTCAGCAATCTTTAAAGCAAAGCGAATCTCTTTGGCATCTCTTGCATTGATTGCAAGGCGCGCGGCAGCTTTGGCAAACTGGAGTAGATAGAGATAATCTTGTTTGAGATAGAACAAAAAGCACTCCTGTTTGAGACTTTGCTCACAAAGCTGATTCACAAAAGGGTGAGAGATGTATTCTTCCCAAATTTTCCTATTGTCTTGAACTAGTCGTTGAAATAACATTTTGACTCCTTTAAAAATTTTGCTTTGAGATTCTCTGCACTCCTCTTGGGGAAGGGAGAATCCATAATTGCTGAAATGACAGCGATTCCTTCTACAAGCCCTTGTAATTGCTCTATATTGCTCTCATTGATCCCCCCAATGGCAACAAGTGGCTTAGAGCTATGCAAGACGATTTCTCTAAGCCCAGCAAGCCCGATGACTTTGGCATCGCTTTTGCTCTGTGTGGGGAAAATCGCACCAATGCCAAGATAGTCTGCCTCCTTTATCTCTCCCAATTGCTCGCAGTTTTGCACACTTAAGCCCAAGATTTTTCCTTCCCCTAGGATCTCTCTAGCTTTCCATAGAGGCAAGTCCTCTTGCCCTAGATGCACCCCATCTGCATCAATAGCTAGAGCGATGTCTATATGATCATTGATGATGAGAGGTTTCCCATAAGATCGCGTGATTGCTTGAACCTTGAGTGCTAACTCATAAAAGCTTAGAGTAGAGAGATTTTTCTCCCTAAGTTGCACAGCATCTACCCCTCCTTCTAAGGCTTCCCTAATGTAGTGCAAAAAGAGATTTTCGTCCTTATTGCCTTGAGTGGCAACTAGATAAAGCCCCTTCATAGTAGAGTGTAGCGCTTGAGTTTGGCAAACTGAGCTTCATCAAGACTTGCTATGGCATTGAAGAGATTGGCTCTAAAATCTCCTATGCCAGAAGACTTTGAGGCGCTTAGCTCACTAGCGATCCCAAAGCTCACAAGGGCATAGACTGCAGCCTCAAAAAGATCAGAACCAACTCCTGCAAAAACCCCGCAGAGAGAGGCGCACATACAGCCTGCCCCTGTGATTTTTGTCGCCCAGACTGAGCCGTTTTCGATTCGAGCGACTTTATCTTGTGCAATCACCCAGTCAATTTCACCCGTTACAGCTAAGATCCTCTGATTTTGAGAGCAATACTTTTGCGCTTGATGCAAAAAGTTTTCATCCACGACATTTGAGCTATCTGTCCCCCTGCTTTTGCTTCCTAGTCCTATCACATTCCCAATCTCTGAAGCATTGCCTTTGAGGATTTTCACCCCCTCTGTTTTGAGGAGCAAGAAGTTAAGTTTATCGCGTGAGCTAGAAACCCCTAGTGCAACAGGATCTAAGATGATAGGCTTTTGGAGCTTGTGGTAGTGCTTGAGTGCCTCTTGCATCACCGCAATTTGAGCTTGATTGAGCGTGCCAGTGTTTAAAACCAAAGCAGAGCCTAGCTTGGCAAAGTCCTCTTGCTCTTCCAAATAGTCCGACATCATAGGGCTTCCACCCATTGCTAAGCTTATATTTGCACAATCATTGATTGTTACACTATTGGTGATGTGATGCACCAAAGGATTATGCTTTCTGACTTGAGCAATCATACTTCCCTCCTATAAAAGTGATTTAAAGGTCCTCCATAGCCCTTACCAAGATCCAATGAGTGCAGAATCGCGCCATGGACATAGTTTTTTGCATCTTGTATGCTCTCTAGTAGGCTTTTGCCTAGTGCAAGATTGCTTGCAATTGCCGAGCTAAGGGTGCAACCTGTTCCATGTGTGTTTTGGGTTTGAACTCTCTTAGCTCTTAAGATATGAAACTCTCTTCCATCAAAAAAGAGATCATCCGCACTCTCTTTCAAATGTCCGCCTTTAAGCAAGACGCTTTTTGCTCCCAAGTCACAGAGGGCTTTGCAAGCATTTTTTTGACTTTGCTCATCTTTGATTTCAAATTGGCAGAGAAATTCTGCTTCAGGAAGATTTGGTGTGAGGACATCTGCATAAGGGATGAGTGTCTTTGCAAGGAAGGAGCAGTGCTCTATGGGCATCAAGGAAAATCCATTTTTGGCAAACATTACGGGATCCAAAACAAGATTTGAAGGCTTGAATCGTTTCAAATTCTCCTCAAGGCACTCCATCAGTTCGCAGGTTCCAACCATTCCGATTTTGACAGCCTTTGGAGGAATGTCTTCAAAAATAGCTTGAAATTGCTGATCCACGCTACTTGGAGGGAGATGAAAGCAGTCAATCACTCTAGCCGTGTTTTCTGCCACCACACTGAGCACAATGCTCATTCCAAAGAGCTCATAGGCGCTAAAGGTTTTGAGATCTGCTTGCAGTCCAGCTCCACCACTACAATCGCTACCTGCGATACTTAAAATCGGGATTTTGATACTTTGATCTGACATTTGAGAATCCTTTTAGACAAAAGGAAACTTTGCAAGAATTGAAAGTCTGCATTACCAGACTTCTTTAAGGGTCGAAGTAAAACTTCCTCTCAGCAAAAGCTCCCCTCTATGTCATTGTGTAAATTTGAGTTTTTGGAACTCAAGAGGATTTTATCTCATTGTTTTGGATTGTTTTGTGCTTTTGGCTTTGCTTTGCTATTCTTTTTCTCTTATTGTCAAAAGCTCTAGGCTTTTAGGGATTTTTGAGTTTCTCCAAAATCGCCTTTGATCCAGCCAAGACAAGCTCATAAGTCTCATCAAAATTTCGACTATACCAAGGATCAGGCACTTCTTCATAGCCCATTTCGGGGATGAAATCTGTTAGCAGAGAGAGCTTGGATTCGCAGCCATAAAATCGCATAAGAATGCTTTGTTTGTTTCTCCTGTCCATTGCGACGATGAGGCTAGCCTCTTGGCACAAGTCTTGCGTGAGAAGCTTGCTTTGGAATCCTTGAGGTTTGATCCCTTGAGACTCTAGCTTATCTCTTGTGCCTTTGTGCATATCTTCCCCCTTGTGATCATCGATTAGTCCAGCACTCATCACCTTTATCCCCATCCCCTCTTTTTGCAGTAAATCTTTCATCACAAACTCTGCCATGGGGGAGCGGCAGATGTTGCCTAAGCACACAAATAAAATCATAGAAACTCCTTGAGTGAAATTGAATATACCCTTCTAATCCTTCAAAATTTCAAAATCTTAGCTCAAAATCTCAGTCTGTAAATTAGAAGAATTTGGAATCTCAATAGAGTATTTGCTCTGAAATACTAAGAGCAAAAGTCAAACAAAAATTAAGCAAAACATTATTTGACTTAAATTTACTGAATTTTTAAAATTTA